>CAMATG010000344.1 GCA_945860645.1 Candidatus Sulfopaludibacter sp. SbA3
CAAGCCCTCCGCCAGTTCATCGCCGAGTACCCCCAACGCGGCCTCGTCATCTTAATCTCCGATTTCCTCGACGAACAGGCCTGCGAAAAACCCATCCAGTACCTCGCCGACTTCGGCCACGAACTCTTCGTCATCCACCTCTGGGGCGACGAGGATCGCAAGCCCTCCCACAACGGAGAACTCGAACTCGAAGACGCCGAGACCGGCGAAACGGTAAAATTGAATTTTGACGACGAAGCCCGCGCCGCCTACGTCGAAGCGTTCGACAACTACGCCCGCTCCATCCGGGAACTGGCCATGCGCAAGGGCGGTCGTTACATCGGCCTTTCCACCAGTATGCCCATCGAACAAGCCATCTTCGGCGCGTTCCTGGACGCCAAAGGCCTCCAATAGGTGTTCTTTTTTAACCTCAGTTTCGGCGAGTTCGCGGCTCTCTTCGGAGCAGTCAGCGGCGCCGTGCTGGCGCTCTATCTCCTTGATCGCTCCCGCCGCAAAATCAAAGTCGCCACCATGCGGTTCTGGAAGCCCAGCGAAAAACCGCCCGAGGCCAAACACCGCAAACGCATCCAGCAGCCCTGGTCCATGCTCATGCAGATCATCGGCATGGGCCTCCTCCTCGCCGCCATCGCCCAACTCCGTTTGGGCTCGCCCGATCGCTCCTCCCGCGATCACGTTCTCCTCCTCGACACCTCCGCCTGGACCGCCGCCAAGGCCGATCCCCAGCGCCGCCTCATCGATGAAGCGAAAGTAGCCTCCATCCGCTGGCTCCGCGCCCTGCCGTCATCGGACCGCGTCATGGTCGTCCGTGCCGACGCTCTCCCCACCCCCGCCACGGTCTTTGAAACCAACCGCGGCACCGCCGAACAGGCCATCCTCCAGTCCCAACCCTCCGCCAGCGCCTTGAACATCCAGGCCGCCTTCGATTTTGCCCGCCGCATGCAGCGCCAGCACGGCCAGTCCGCCGGGGAAATCGTCCTCGCCGGCGCCGGCCGCACGAACCAGAACGACCTGCCCGATAACAACGCCCTCCCCGCCTCCCTCCGCCTCCTCCCCGTCATGGCGCCCAATCGCAACGTGGGCATCCGCCGCTTCCACCTCCGCCGCTCGCCCAACGATTCCCAACTCTGGGAAATCTTCGTCGCCGTCCGCAACTACGGCCGCGCCCCGGAGGCCGTCCCACTCATGGTCACCTTTGGCAACGCCCCCATCGGCTCCAGCCGCATGACCATCCCCGCCGGCGCCGAAGAAACCGCCCGCTACGAGTTCCGCACCAAATCCGCCGGCTGGATGGAAGCCCGCCTCCAACTCCGCGACGGTCTCGTCGAAGACAACGTCGCCCTCCTCGAAATCCCGGAACAGAAACAGGTCCGCGTCGCCGTCTTCACCCGCCAGCCCGAACTGCTCCGCCCCCTCATGGCCGCCAACCCGCGCATCACGGCCGCCTACGCCCTCCCAGAAGCCTACAAGGCCGATACCGATGCCGACGTCGTCATCATCGACCGCTTCCGCCCCAGCCAAAAACCCCAGCGCCCCACCGTCTGGATCCAGCCCCCCGCCGATGGCTCCCCCCTCGCCGTCGTCAAATCGAACGTCAGCGCCAAGATCACCCGCTGGCGCGCCGAACAGCCCATCGCCGCGGGCCTCCGGACACTCGATCTGAAGCTCGATGGCGCCACCATCTTCGCTCAATCCGCCGCCGCCGAAACCGTCGCCGAAGCCGAAGGCGGCAGCCTGATCTCCGCCCAATCCAACCCGCGCGCCGTCTACCTCGGCGTCCACCCCGGCCTGGGAACGTTGAAGTTCGAACTCGCCGCCCCGCTCCTCATGGCCAACGTGTTAGAGTTCATGGCCCCCGAAGCGCTCCGCCGCTGGGAGCTCGATGGCGAAAGCGTCGGGTCCATCAAGGTAGCGCTCGAACCCAATACGGACCCGGCCTCCATCCAGGTCATCGGTGACGATCAGCAACCCCTGCCATTCTCCATTTCGGAGAACACGCTCCAGTTCTACAGCGCCACCCGCGGCAACGTCCGCGTCCGCACCGGCTCCCGCGAAACCGTCTATTCTCTGACTCTCCCCGACGTCGGCGACACCGCCTGGGAAGCCCCCGCCAAGGTCCGCCGCGGCCAGGGCCGCATAGCAGGTAGTGCGTCTCCCGTGCAGGATCTCTGGCCCTGGCTAGCCCTCCTGGGCGCCGCGCTCATCCTCGCCGAATGGCTGATCTTCGGCCGCCTCCGCCTCCGTGGCCAAGCCCCCGCCGACAACCCGTTCTCGTTCCTGGCCAAATTCATCCCCGCCCTCCGGAAGGCCGCCTAGCCATGACCCGACTCCGGCCCCGCACCCACACGCAGCAACCAACCCACGACCCGTCCGCCCAAGCCCTCTTCGATCCCACGCAGCAAACAACCCACGGGGACACCCGCGGGCCGAAGGCCGGGTGTCCCCAGACGCACCACGCGCCCGCCCACGCAAAACACACAACCCGCACCCACAGGAAGGCCGCATGACCTTCGACCGCCTCTGGGTACTCGCCTTCGCCTGGCTCCCCGCCGCCTGGCTCCTCTGGGAGTGGCGCGCCGGCCGCCAGCGCACCAACCTCATCCTGAAGGCCCTCGCCCTCACCGCCGTCCTACTAGCCCTCGCCGAGCCCAACATCAGCTCCTCGGAATCCAAAAGCGCCGTGGCCCTGTTGATCGATACCTCCGGCTCCATCGCCGATTCAGACTTGATCCGCGCCGGCCGCGTCGCCAAACAGATCGAGGACGAAAAGGGCCGCAACTGGCTCAAGGTCATCCCCTTCGCCCGCGGCACCCGCTCGCTCACGGCCGAAGAAGCGCGCGGCGCCATCGGCCGCACCGCCGGCGAAAACGGCCGCGGAACGGACCTCGAAACCGCCCTCCGCGAAGCCCTCGCCGCCATGCCCGAAGGCCTCGTCCCCCGCGTCGTCCTCATGAGCGACGGCAAGGAAAACAAAGGCTCCGTCACCCGCGCCCTCTACCAGGCCAAGCAGCTCAACATCCCCATCGACGTCATTCCCCTCGCCGGTCGGCCCAAACCCGACCTCCGCCTCGAATCCGTTTCCCTTCCCCTCCGCGCCTTCACCGGCGACCGCTTCCCCATCGATCTCGCCATCGAAGCCCCCCGCAAAGCCAGCGCCGAAGTCGTCCTCACCGCCGAAGGCAAACCGCTCGGAACGAACCCGGTCCAACTCGAACAAGGCCTCAACCGCGTCCGCGTCCACGTAGCCTTAAACGTCCCCGGCGCCATCGATATCTCCGGTGCCGTCAAGAGCCCCGAACTCGGCGAAGTCCGCTTCGCCCAGTCCATCTCCCTCCGCCGCCCCCGCGCCCTCTTCGTCACGCAAGACGAACCGTCGAGCTCTTCCCACCTCTCCGGCATCCTCGCCGCCGCCCAATACGAAGTCACCATGGCCGAATCGCTGGACGTCGCCAAGCTCGACGAAGTCCAGCTGCTGCTCCTGAACAACTTCGACATCGAGAACATCCCCGTCGGCGACAAAGACCGCATCGAAGAGTGGGTCAAACAAGGCGGCGGCCTCATGCTGATCGGTGGCGAACGCATGACCTACCTCGAAGGTAAAAAGCAGGAAGACGCTATGGACCGCGTCCTCCCCGCGAAGCTCGCCCCGCCCCGCTCCCCGGAAGGCACCTGCGTAGTGCTGATCGTCGATAAGTCCTCCTCCATGGAAGGCCGCAAAATGGAGCTCGCCCGCGTGGCGTCGATCGGCGTGATCGAGAACCTCCGCGCCGTCGACATGGTCGGCGTCCTCATCTTCGACAACTCCTTCCAGTGGGCCGTCCCCATCCGCAAGGCGGAAGACCGGACACTCATCAAGCGCCTCGTCGCCGGCATCACCCCCGACGGCGGCACCCAGATCGCCCCCGCCCTCACCGAGGCCTACCGCAAGACCGTCCCCGTCAAAGCCACCTTCAAGCACATCGTGCTCCTCACGGACGGTATCTCCGAGGAAGGCGACAGCCTGTCCCTCGCCAAAGAAGCCGTCACCCAGAACATTACGATCTCCGCCGTCGGCCTGGGCCAGGACGTCAACCGCGCCTACCTCGAAAAGATCGCTACCCTCTCCAAAGGCAAGTCGTACTTCCTGAACGACCCCGCCGGCCTCGAACAGATCCTGCTCAAAGACGTCATGGAGTTCACCGGTTCCACCGCCATTGAAAAGGCCATCACGCCAGTCGTCGAACGCCAGACCGAAATCCTCGACGGCGTCGGCATGGAATCCGCGCCAGCCCTCAAGGGCTATACGAAATTCATCGCCAAGCCCACGGCGGAAACCATCCTGACCATCGACCACAAGGATCCGCTCCTCTCCCGCTGGCAGTACGGCCTCGGCCGCGCGACGGTGTTCACCTCCGACGCCAAGAACCGCTGGGCCGAACCCTGGCTCGCCTGGAAAGGGTTCGACCGGCTCTGGGCCAACCTCTTCCGCGACATCCTGCCCCACGCCCAGGCCGGCGAAGCCACCACCGAGTTCGACCCCGTCAACGGCGGCCTCGACGTCACCTACCGCCTAGCCCGCAACGTGCCCGACCCGAAAATGATCCCAGCCATCTTCATCCTCGGCCCCGATGGCTTCCGCCAGCCGGTCGACGTCCGCAAGGCCGGTGACGGGCTCTACAAAGGGCGCGTATCCATCGGCGCCCGCCAGGGTCTCTTCCGCATCCGCCCGGTGGACGAAAGCCGTATCTTCCCGGAAACCGGCTACTACCGCCAGGAAGTGGAACTGGCCGATTACGGCAATAACGAACCCCTCCTCCGCCAGATGGCCGGCTTCACCGGCGGCCGCTACAACCCCGGCGTGAAGCAGGTCTTCGACGCCCAGGGCCGCAGCGTCCCCGCCACCACCCGCCTCTGGCCCGGCCTGCTCGCCGCCGCCGTCCTCTTCAACCTGCTCGAACTGGTCATCCGCAAGTGGCGCAGCATCCTGCCGGAGAAGTGGCAATCGGCCATCAGCGGCTCCCAAATTTAAGTTGACCCCGTTTCTCTACCGGCTGCGCATGCCCGGTTGAGAGAAACCCATGAAGACCCTCCTGCTCGCCGCCGCCTGCGCCGCCCTGCCCCTCTTCGCCCAACTGAACGCCGATACCGGCGACCTCACCGTGCGCCTCGTCTACCAGGGCAACCCGGTCCCCCCCAACTGTCAGATCGAGTACTCCACCTCCATCGGCTACTTCTCCTGCGGCGGCAGCGTCACCAACGTCCCCGTCGGCAACTACACGCTCTTCCCCGGCTACAGCCAGTACCTCCCGCAGGTCCCCTTCACCATCACCAAGGGCGACACCACCCAACTCGATATCGAGATCTCGCCCTACGTCGGCCTCGTCACCGGCGTCATCCTGGTCAACGGCACCCCGCCGCCCGCCAACGGCGGCTTCGGCTTCGACCTGGACCAGGACCGCATCCAGTATGGCTATACCGATGCCACCGGCCGCTTCCAGTTCCTGTCCTTCCCAGGCGCGCGCCAAGGCATGGTGGCCGGCAACACTTTCAACGCCAAACAGTTCCCGTTCACCGCCGTCGCCAACACCACCGTCGACGTGGGCACCATCGATGTGACGCCCTACGTTGCGCCGGCCCGCGGCACACTCACGCTCCGCACCCTCTACCACGGTCAACCGGTCCAAAACTGCCTCTGGCTCGGTTGGGAGGTCGCCAACATTGACCTCTTCGACTGCAACACCACCCGCGATCAGATCAACGCCGGCAGCTACACGCTCTTCTCCAACCTCCACTCCCAGATCACGCCTGGGAACTTCGACATCGTCGCCGGGCAAACCACCCTACTCGACGTCGAGATCTCCCCCTGGGTCGGCGAGATCACCGGCATCATCCTGGTCGATGGCGCACCACCCCCGGCCAACACCGTCTCCGCCTTTGCCCAATACCCGAATAGCGCCAATCGCGGGTATGCCGATGCCACCGGGCGCTTCCGCTTCCTGTCCTTTGCCGGTCCGCAAGCCGGTTACGTTACGAAGGACACCCTACTCGCAAACCTCTCCTTCACCGCCATCGCCGGCTCCACCGTCGATATAGGAACCGTCTCGTCCAACCACGCCCCCATCGGCAGCGTCACGGTCCGCCCGCTCTACAAAGGCCAACCGCTCACCAACTGCAACGGCATGGACTTCCAACTGAACAACAACTGGGGCCTGGGCTGTAACGGTTCCGTCAACAACCTCCCTGCCGGCAACTACACCCTCACCGAAAACTTCCACGGCCTGGTGACACCGGTCCAGGTCAGCGTCTCCGATGGCCAGACCACCGTGGTCGACGTGGAGATCTCCGGCTGGGCCGGCGAGATCACCGGCACCATCAAGCTCAACGGCAACATCCCGCCATTGAACTCCGTCTTCGCCATGGCCGATTACCCGGCCTTCGTCACACAGGGATATACCGATGGCACCGGCCGCTTCCGCTTCCTCACCGTCGCCGGACCGGGCACGGGCTTCGTCTTCGGCAACGTCGTGCTCGTCCGTTTCGGCTACACCGCCGTCGCCGGCCAAACCCGCGACCTCGGCGCCGTCGGCCTCACCACGCTCAATGGCGCCATCACCGCCAAGATCGGCAACATGCCGTTCAAGACATGGACCATCCGCCTGGACAACACCGGAACCCTCAACAGCGCCGACGACACCCAGCTCGACAACCTCACGCTCACCCAGACCTTCGGCGCCGCCTGCACGCCGGTAGTGACCTCGGGCTTCCCCCTCGTCGCCGGGTACCTGACGCCGGGCACCAGCGCCACCGTACAGGTGAATTTCAACTTC
>CAMATG010000345.1 GCA_945860645.1 Candidatus Sulfopaludibacter sp. SbA3
GCGACGCGTTTGCCGCGGATCACGTCGGCGGCGGCGATGATCTCGACACCGTGACAGACACTGGCGACGGGTTTGTTTTCGGCGAAGAAGTGGCGGGTGATGGCCATCAGGTGCTGGTCGTAGCGGAGATATTCGGGCGCGCGCCCGCCGGTGATGAAGAGGCCGATGAAGTCGGCCGGGTTGACGTCGGCGAAGGCGACGTCGGCCACCATGTGATAGCTGGGGCCTTCACGGGTGATGTCCCAGCCGGGAGGGATCTCGTGCATGACGAGGTGGTAGAGGCGGGCTTCGGGGCCAGCGACGACGACTTCGTACCCGGCTTCCTTGATGCGGAAGAAGGGGTAGAGGGTATCCATAGCTTCGGCTGCGTCGCCGATGACGATGAGGACTTTGGAAGGCATGATTTTCGCTCCCCGTTATTGTCGCGCTAAAGCCTAACGTTCCGCAGGGGTTTTCGGCCGGGCACGACTTTTTCAAGAAGGCGGGCGTCGAAGTAGTGCAAGGCGTAGGCAGCGTAGCGGCCGA
Organism: Candidatus Sulfopaludibacter sp. SbA3; assembly: GCA_945860645.1. Lineage (GTDB taxonomy): Bacteria > Acidobacteriota > Terriglobia > Bryobacterales > Bryobacteraceae. The sequence continues at coordinate 526 of CAMATG010000345.1, forward strand.
CCAGGGGGTCGCGCGAATCCAGGTAAGGAGCGAGGAGGCGCAAGGCGCGTTCGTCCCGCTGGGCGAGGAGCGACGGCAGAAAATTGGAGAGCAGTTCGATGGTGTCGCGGGGCGGGGCGGCAGCGAGGCGTTGCAGCCAGGCGCGGCGCTGGAAGGGGGTGGCGGATTGGATTTCAATGGGCGTCCAGACGGATTGGAGATGGATTTCCCGCTCCCGGCTTAGTGGAAGAAACCGGTACTCTGTGTAACGGACCTCATAGGTCCCGGGGCGGTCCATGGGAAAGACAAGATGCAGCGGAAGCCGGTGCAGATACTTCTGCGGCACTTCGCCCGGCAAGCCGACCGTCCAGCCGATGTTGGGGAGAACGAAGGGCAGGAGGGAGAGCATCGGCAGATCCCGGCCCTGCGAGCGAACTTCCAGCACGCCGGGCCCGGTACCCCACGGCTCGGTGTGGAATGGATAGCGGAGCCAGCCCTTGCCCAACGGCTTTTCCACGCGCAGCCAGACGGGCATGCCGGCGAAGGCGGGCTCCGGGAGAGAGAGGACCGGGCGATTATCGCCGAAATGGACGGGGACGACCGCGCTGGCCTTGCCCTGGCGGACGACTTGCATGTCCACCAGCTGGTTCTCCCAGGGATGGGCGGGGAGCACGAGATTGATCTGACCGGGCATGACGGCGATGAGCCGCGCCTCAATCCCGCCGACGAGAACGCGGGTGCCGCAGAGCTCGGTTTTGTAGGTGGCGGGGTCCGAGGCGTTTTTGGCGGTGCAACCGGGGGATTCAGCCAGGTCCGCGCCGAAGATCCAGGTGAGTAGACCAGGGAGGAGGGGACGCGGCTCGGCGGAACCGTGTGGGCGGACGTCTTCGGCGCGGAAGCGGGGGACGGACTGGGCGCAAGCCATGGCGCACGAAAGGGCGACGAGGAGGGCGGGTAGCCGGGTCACAGGGGGTTAGACACCGGCTTCAGTGCTGAGGGTGCAACTTACAATGAGATCTGCAAAAAGATGAAGCAGCAGGACGTCAATCCCTTTCTCCGGCAACGGTATTTTAACCGCGCCTCGCAGACCAGTTGGCGGGCGTTTGCGGCGCATCGGGAGCAGATCACAGCGCGATTAGAGACGGCTACGGGGAATTCCCTGTGCGTGCTGGGCGCGGGGAATTGCAACGACCTGGATTTGGTACGGCTAACTGCGCGCTGGGAGCAGATCCGGCTGGTGGATATTGACGCCGAAGCCATGCAGGCGGGGGTGGCGAATCAGTTTCACACCGCGGGAGGGATGGGACGGCGAGAGCGGATCGAGTTTTCAGCCTGTGACCTGACCGGCACGTTGGAGCAGTGCCATGCGGTGGCGCAGGTGCCTTCGAGCGAGAATTTTGCGCGGCTGCGCGGCGCGCTGGCGGGACTGCCCGCTGTGGGACAACTGAGCGGACCCTATGCCGCGGTGGCGTCCACCTGTTTGCTGTCGCAATTGATTACGATCTTCCAGCGGGCGGTGGGCGAGGCGAGCCCGGAGTTGCGGGCACTGGTTGAGCTGGTGCGGCTGCAGCATTTGCGAACGGTGGCGGAATTGACGGCGCCGGGTGGGACCGCGGTGTTGTTTACCGATTTTGTTTCGAGCGATGCGCACCCGGAGCTGGTGAATGCGCCGGAGATGGTGATGGAACGGGTAGTGCGGGAGCAGGGGTGTTTCCCAGGGATGAACCCGTTGCTGATTCAACGGTTGCTGGGAGAAGCGCCGCTGGCTTCGTATTGGGCGGAGCCGCCGGCGATGTCCGCGCCGTGGGTTTGGGATCTGGGGCCGCGCAGTTATCTGGTGACGGCGATTACTTGCCGGCGGCGGTAAGGCCGGCAGTGGCCATTTTTTGGATTTGCGGGTCGGGGTCCGATTGGGCCAGGCGGAACTCGGCGGCGGCGGCGGGACGGTTACCCTGGCGGAGCAGGGCGGCGGCCAAGTTGAGATGGGCCTGGCCGAAATCGGGGCGAAGGCGGATGGCTTCCCGGAAGTGCGCCACCGCTTCCGGCGCCTTGCCGGCTTCGGCCAGGAGACGGCCGAGGAGTTCGTGCGCCATGGGCTGATTGGGATCGGCATCGAGGGACTTCTGCAGATGCACGCGGGCTTCGGCGAAGCGGTTCATGCGAACGAGGGTGACGCCGTAGCTGAACTGGTTGATGGCGGCGTCCCCGGCACGGGCGAAGTGCCAGATGGCTTGTTCCAGGTCCCCGCGGTTGGCGAACAGGTAGGCCAGTTGCGCATGGGCGGCGGGCAGGGCGGGACGGAGGCTGAGGGCGGCGCGGAATTCGGTTTCCGCTTCTTGCGTTTGGCCGGTCTCGGCGAGGACGGCGGCGAGGCTGGCATGGCCTTCGGCCAGTTCGGAATCCTGCGCGATGGACTTCCGGAACGATTGGATGGCGGCGGATTTGTCGCCAAGTTGCGATTCGAGCAGGCCGAGATTGAGCCAGACGTCGGGCTGGTTTGGGTCCACGGCGAGCGACTGGCGGAGCGCTTCCAGCGGCTCCTTGGTTTGGCCGGCGGTGCGGAGGGGCATGGCGAGGCGGGCCCACAGGCGGGGGGACTGCGGCTGCTTTTCCAGGGCGGCGCGGTAGGCGGCGGCCGATTCCTGCGGGCGCCCGGCGCGTTGGAGCGCGTCGCCCAGCTCGAGCTGAAACTCAGGCTGGGCTGGCTTGCGGCTGGCGATTTGGGCCTGCAGACGGGGGATTCCGGCGGCCAGATTGCTTTCATGCATGACCTGGGCGACGGCGGTGTAAAGCTCGTCCCCATCGCCATACGGGACGACTTCGCCCCGATATTCCCACTGGGGGCCGTGGCGTTCGGCCATCGGGGCGAGGGGGTTCGCCGGGGGCCGGCGCTGGATGCGGTGATCGGTAACGACGGCGTGAACCACGTCTTCCGTGCGGCGCTTGGGCATGTGGCAATTGACGCAATTGGTTGCGACGGCGGGATGGGAGGCGGCGGGGAGTTTGGCCGACTGGTGGCAGCGGGCGCAGGCCTTGTTATAGCCATCGAGACCGGCTTGGCCGTGGCGGATGTCGTGGGGGTTATGGCAGGTGCGGCATTGCAGTTCGCCCTTGCTTTGGAGGAAACACTTGGACTGGCGCAGGCGGTAAACGGAGCTGACGATTTCAAATTTGTCCTCGCGGCCGCTGCCGGGGGCGTGATCGAAGGTGAGTTGGAAGGCGCTGAACGGCTCACCGGGGCGGTAGGAGAAAGGAGCGCGATCGTAGCGGCGGATGGCGTTGGGCAGGAGACGGACGGTGGTTTCCAGATGGCATTGGGCGCAGACATCCATTTCGCGATCCTTGGCGAGGCGGGCGGGATTGACGATGGAGGCGCGGATGGCGGCGGGCTGCGCATTGGGCTGCTGGACGGCGCGGAGGTGGTTGCCACCGGGGCCATGGCAGCGTTGGCAATCGATGCCCTGGGGGAGTTGTCCGTTGAACACGGGTTCGACGCCGGGGGGCGGGTTGGCGGGGTAGGCGTTGTGGCAGAACATACAGTCGGAGCCCATTTTGCGCCCGGTGGGAGGGTCCGCTGTATCGAAGCCCGGGTTGAGGGCCCAGGTGCCGCCGGCCTCGGCATACCAGGCGAGGGGGAGTTCAGTGAGGGTGCCGCGGGCGGTGCGGTGGAGGTAGGTGCGGACGTGGTTGCCGGAGCCCATGACGAAATCGATTTGGGCTTCACCGGCACTTTCGCGGTTCCCTTTGGCGCCGATTTGCCACCAGCGCTGGAACCAGGTTCCATTGCGGGCGGCGATTTCGTACCAGGTGCCGGAGGCGGGGTGGAAGTAGGGCTTGGGATTGGGAACGCTGGCGGCCGTGGGGACGGAGAAGGCTTGCGCCATGCCGCTTTTGGCGTAGCCGCGGGCGATGGTGGCGTGGCACGGGGCACAGGTGCGCGCGTCGACATAGTCGTTCGACGCCACGGGTGTGGCGGGCTCGCGATGGGAGCACGAGGTTAGCGCGACGAGGAGCCAAACGGTGCGTACGACCCAGGATGTGGAAGGGCGCCGTGTCACACGAACTCTTATGATAGCGGGTGGTGGGCTAGTTCTTTTTCAGGTGTTGATCGAACCAGCGGACCATTTCGCCGAGGTAGTCCGGCGGATTGACGGCGCCCGGAAAGCTTGGGCCGTGGGCAGCGCCGAGGATGCGTAGGAACTTCACGGGGACGCCGGCGGCTTTGAGTTTGGTCTCCATTTGTTCGCTTTGCGAGATGTTGACGCTTTCGTCTTTGTCGCCGTGCATGAGGAGGAACGGCGGGTCGTCCGGAGTGATGTGGGAGATGGGGGAGGCTTCGACGTGGGTGCGGTATTCGGTGGAGGTTTTGTCGTTGAGGAGGGGGCGGGTCATCCCGAGCAGGAAGGAGCCATTAGTGCCGGTGAGGAAATCGATAGGGGCGGCGCGGGCTACGACGCACTGGACTTTGGCGCTTTCTCGCTCGACGGGGTCGGGATCGGTGGCGAGGCCACGACCGTCGAGCGTGCCAAGCATGCTGACGAGGTGACCGCCAGAGGAGCCCCCGGAGGCCCCAATTCGATTGGGGTTGATACCGAATTTGGCGGCGTTGTGGCGGATGAAGCGGACGGCGCGTTGGACGTCTTCGACGGGGGCAGGATAGCGAAAGCGGGGGAGCGAGCGGTGATTGACACTGAAGACGGTGTAGCCTGCTTTGGCGAGGGCGGTGGCGTATTGCTTGGACTGGCCGTTGGATTTGAGTTCGGGGGCAGAGTAGGCGAGGGGAGTGGTCCAGCCGGAACCGGAAACGTAGATGATTCCGTAGCCGTTGGGGGTATTTGGCTTGTAGACATCAAGGAGGAGGGCCGCGCCGGAGTACATGGCGTAGGGGATATTGGATTGGATCGTGAAGTTATCGGCGATGAGTGGGAGAGCCAGGGCGAGTAAGACCAGGGGGCGCATGGGGGGAGTCTATCAGGTAGCCCGGTTGGGTACACTGGTGCGTTAGTTTAGATATGGCCGAATTGACTCCTGAGCGCTGGCGGCGCATCGACGATTTATTCCAGGAAGCCGCGGATATGGCGCCGGAGGACCGGGCAGCGTTTCTGGAGCGGGAGACGGCCGGGGACGAAGATCTGCGGAAGACGGTTGCCGCGATGTTGGAGGGGCTGACGGGGAATCTGATTGCGCCGGCGATTGAGGCGGCGATCATCGAATTCAAGGGGCCGGGCGTGCTGCCGGATTCGTTCGAAGGGCAGCGGGTGGGCGCGTATAAGGTGTTTGAGTGCATCGGGAAGGGCGGGATGGGGACCGTGTACCGGGCGACGCGCGCGGAGGCCGGGTTTGAGCAGAAAGTGGCGATGAAGATCCTGCACCCCGGCATCGCCGGAGGACGGCTGGCGCACCGGTTCTATGCGGAACGGCGGATTTTGAGTTCGCTGGAGCATCCGCATATTGCGCGGTTGATCGACGGCGGGGAGCATGATGGGCTGCCGTACCTAGTGATGGAGTACGCCGATGGCGTGCCGGTGCACCATTACTGCCGGGATCAGAAGTTGGACACGCAGCAAAAGCTGGAGCTGTTCCGGAAGATCTGCCAGGCGGTGCAGCACGCGCACCAGCGGCTGATCGTGCACAGCGATTTGAAGCCGTCGAACATCTTGGTGTTGGCGGATGGGACGCCGAAGCTATTGGACTTCGGGATTGCGAAGCTGCTGGACCCGGCGATTCTGGATGACGGGCCGTTGACGGAGACCGGCTGGCGGCCGATGACGCCTGAATTTGCGAGTCCGGAACAGATTCGGGGGGAGTCGATTACGGTGGCGTCGGACGTGTATTCGTTGGGCGTCATTCTGTTTTTGTTGCTGACAGGGGACCGGCCGTATCAGTTGAAGAATCATTCGGCGGCGGAGGTGGAGCAGATTATCGGGACGGCGCCGGTGCCGGTGCCATCGACGATGGTGAAGGAAGACACGCGGCTGAGGCGGATGTTGCAGGGGGATTTGGACAACATCCTGCTGATGGCGCTGCGGAAGGAGCCGGAGCGGCGGTACCAGAGCGTGGAGCAGTTTTCGGAGGACATTCGGCGGCACCTGGCGGGGCAGACGGTGATTGCGCGGCCGGACACGGTGACCTATCGCGTGCAGAAGTTTGTGCGGCGGAACCGGCTGGCGGTGGTGCTGACGGCGGCTCTGGTGGTGACGGCGGGGGTGGGTGGATTCCTGACGATTCGTGAAGGACGGCGGGCGCAGAACCGGTTCCGGGAGGTGCGGACGCTGTC
>CAMATG010000346.1 GCA_945860645.1 Candidatus Sulfopaludibacter sp. SbA3
TCACCTTCACACCCTCCACCAGAATCTCCAGCGTCTCCGGATACCCTTCCTTCGCCGCGTTCTGCTGCCCCAACTGCCCCAAATCGGCCATATCTTTGTACTTGTCAATGGCCGTATGGATCTCCCGCAATGCAATCCGCAGATCCCTCTCCCGTTCCCGCCGCACCCGGCTCCGCGCCAGCGGTACCGCCATCGACGTCAACAGCGCCAGAATCGTAAACGCGATAATCAACTCCACCAGCGTCATACCCCGCTGGCTCCGTTGCCGTCCTGTGCTGATCGCTCGCATTACCGGATCTCCACCCCCACCGTCGGCTTCGGCGCCGGCACGCTCTGCAGCTTCGAATTCTGCAACGCGCTGTCCAGCACGCTCAATTGCGTCGTCCCCGCCTCCAGCGTCTGGAAGCTCAGCGACAACAACGCCCCCGCGCCCGTCAACCCCGGCGCGCCCGCCGGCCGGCTCATCTGGATCGCCACCTCGCCCTTCGACGCCTGGTCGTCGGCCGAGAAGTTCACCCGCTGCCCGTCGTTGGACAAAAACGCCCCCGGCGTCGCCGCCAGCAGCTTCACCTTCTTCGGGTCATATTTGATCCGCAACGGTGCCTGGAACAGGTCCACCGCGTCGGCCACATGCACCGTCACCACCACCGGAGAACCGGCCTTGGTCACCACGCCCTCCGGCTGGAAGCTCATCTTCACCGGAGCCGCCGGCGGCAGCGAAGGCTTCGTCGGCGTGGGCGTTGAAATCTCAGTAGGAATCGTCGGCCCGCCCAGCGTCGGCCCGCCCGGAGCAGCCACCGCGCCCGAAGGCTGTGCGTTATCCGGCTGCGCGTACACCAGCCGTACCGTCTGATCGTTACCCGCCGCCACGCCGCGCAGGTTCACCGGCGTGATCTCCTGCGTCCGCACAATATGCGGAACCAGCGCAATCACCAGCTCATTCTGCGAATTCTCAATCGTCTCACTGGAGAAAAATCGCCCCAGATAAGGAATCGACATCAGCCCCGGAATGCCCGAGATGTTCCGCGTCTGCGTCGTGTTCACCAACCCGCCGATCAGGTTCATCTCCCCTTCGCGCAACCGCACGTCGTGAACCACTTTCCGCTGCCCGATCACCGGCTGCCGGATCCCGCCAATATCAATCCGCTCCACAACGTTCGAAATTTCAATTTCCACGTGCATCGAAACTTCATCATCCCCGTGAATGCGCGGCACCATATCCATCACCACGCCCACTTCGATGTACTGAAACTGCGTGTTCACCAGCGGGCTCACGCCGCCCACCCCGCCCATGCCCAACCCCGAACCAAAGCTGCCGCTCGCCGTCGGCACTTTCGAGCCGATGCGCAACTGCGCCTTCTGTCCGTCCGCCGCCCGAATTTGCGGCGTCTGCCGCACTTTGCTGTTCCGGTCGGTCATCACCGCCTGCAGCAGCGCTCCCGGCAAATTCACCGTGAAGTCATTGGCCCCCAACGATTTCAGCTCGCCCAACAGCCGCGATCCCCCCGTCGTCGTCGTGCCCGACGAAGTCGTCGCCGGCGAGACATTGAACTTCAACCCCGGCGAATCTCCCGTCACAATCGTCGCCGCCAGATCCCGCGTTCGCCCCACCGCCGTTTCCATCACAATCACGTCCACCAGAACTTCCGGCTTCGGCTTGTCCAAATCGCCCAGCAGCTTCTCCACCAACGCCACTTGGTCAACGGTCCCCCGCGCGATCACCGCGTTCTGCGCATTGTACGTATACAGCCGCCGGATTTCCGTCACAGACCGCACCGAAGTCGCAATTTCGTTCAACTCCTGCACCGAAGTAATGTTCTGCAGGTAAAAGACTTTAACGACGTTGTCTTCATAATCGCGCCGCTTGGTAATGTTATCGTTCGTCAGGAAAATCGTGTTGGCCGACAGTGCCTTCCAATAGGTCTTCGTCATCACCGACAGATGATCCAGCGCCTCTTCCAAATTCGTATTGGTTAAATCGACGTTGTAATTCTTCGACGGCTGCTGATACTCCGGATCCCAAATCACGTTGATCCCCGTCAGCTTGCCCAACGTCTCATACAGAACCTTCACGTTCTGGTTGTTCATCTTTAGCGACGTCACCTGCCGCGACAACGGCTTCAACTCCGGCACCGGCTGAATCGTCCCGATCTTTTCCTCGTTCCGCTTCCGCGCAATCTGCGCCGGCGTCTGCCCAATCTCGTCCAGCTTCAACGCCGCTCCCTGACGCTTCTGGTAGTCCAGCATCGCCTTCGTGCGCTTAATCTCCTGCACCGCCAGCGACGACGACGGGTCGATCAAAAACGCCCGCTCGAACTCGAGCAGCGCCTCTTCCACCTTCCCGGCCTCGCGCGCCTTCTGCGCCCGGTCAATCCGCGCCGCCGCCGCCGAAAACCGCACTCGCCGTACCGCCATCTGGTACGCCGTGTCCGTCGGGTCTTCCTTCAGCGCCTGCTCGTACTGCTCCAAACCCTTCTCAAAATCCCGTCCCAGCTCCGCCTTTTGGCCCGCCGCATAAAATTTGTCACCCTTCCGGGTCTTCGCCTCCACAGGGACGACGCTCGTCCAAAGGATCGTGGCGCATGCCAACAGGCTACTTAACTGTCGAATATTCAGCATCTTGCAGAGGGTTCCGTTTTCGTCGCGTGCTAAAATGATAGCTTCGGGTTGTGGTCGAACCACTTCCCTATGAGTGAATGACGGCGCAACCCGCGCCACCGTTGAGTACAAAGTGCAGGAGAAACGTTTTGAGCGCCGCTAAGGCCACCCCCGGCTCCGGATTCAAGATCATCAGCGACAACCGCGCCGCCGGCCACAACTACGAACTCATGGAACGGTTCGAAGCCGGCCTCGTCCTCACCGGGACCGAGGTCAAGGCCTGCCGCGCCGGTAAGGTCCAGCTCAAAGACGGCTTCGGCACCATCGAAAGCGGCGAGGCGTTTCTCTGCAACGCCCACATCAGCGAATACTCGCACGGCAACATCGCCAATCACCTCCCTGGCCGAAAACGCAAGATGCTCCTCCACCGCCAGGAAATCGACAAGCTCCACGGCAAAACCCGTGAAAAAGGCCTCGCCCTCATCCCCACCAAAATGTACTTCAAGGATGGCAAAATAAAGGTCGAAATCGCCGTTGGCCGTGGCAAAAAACTCCACGACAAACGCGCCGCCGAAAAGACGAAGGAACAAAACGCCGAGGCCCGCGCCGCTCTCAATCGCGCCAAAGCCCAGTAAAAGATCCCCATGCAGGTCACACTTTCCAACGCCCCCATCACCGCGATCGTTGCCGACGCGCTTCTCGTCCTCCAGTTCGATGCCGACTTGCGCCCCGCAAGCGCGTCCTATGACGCCATTCGCGCCTCCAACGCCCAGTGGCTCGCCGACGTCGAGACCTCCGGGGAAGCCGGCGGCAAGCCCTTTGAAACCACGGTCCTGCACCGTCCCCAGGGCTTCCAGGCCAAGCGCCTCATCCTCCTCGGCGCCGGCAAAGCCGCCAAGTTCGATTCTGCCACCCTCCGCCGCCTTGTCGGTGCCGCCGTCCGCAAAGCCAAGTCGAACGGCGCGGCCAATCTAGCCCTCGCCCTCGACCCCGCCCTCGCCACGGCCGAAAACATCGCCGCCGCCGCCGAAGGCGTCCACATCGGCAACCACGAAGTCGATGCCCATAAATCGAAGAAGGACGAGCGCACCGAACTGGCCAGTTTCGCGATCGTCGCCGCCGGTGACCACGCCGCCGCCGTCCACCAGGGCAACGTATTAGGCGAAGCCCAAAACTTCACAAGATTCCTAGCCAACGAGCCCGGCAACATCCTCACCCCGCCCGTACTGGTAGCCCACGCCCGCGCCATGGTCGCCGCCTCCGAGGGCCTGGAAATCGATGTCCTCGATAAGGACCGCATGACCCAGCTCGGCATGGGTTCGCTCCTGGGCGTCGCCCAGGGCTCCCCCCACCCGCCGTCGCTCATCGTCATCCGCTACACCCCCGCCACCCCGTCCAAGGATCACCTTGGCCTCGTCGGCAAAGCCGTGACTTTCGACACCGGCGGCGTCTCCATCAAACCCGCCGACGGCATGGAGAAGATGAAGTACGACATGGCCGGTGGCGCCGCCGTCCTGGGCGCCATGCAAGCCATCGCGAAACTCAAACCCGCCGTAGCCGTCACCGCCTTCATCCCCACAGTCGAAAACGCCATCGGCGGCAACGCCCAGCGCCCCGGCGACATCGTCACCAGCTTGAGCGGCAAGACGATCGAAGTCCTGAACACCGACGCCGAAGGCCGCCTCATCCTGGTCGACGCCATCGAATACGCCAAGCGCCAGGGCGTCACCCACATGGTCGACGTCGCCACCCTCACCGGCGCCGTAGTCGTGGCTCTCGGCCACATCCACGTCGGCCTCTTCTCGAACGAAGACGGCTTCCGCCAGCAAGTCCAATCGAGTGCCGCCCGCCAGGGCGAAAAGATGTGGCACATGCCGCTCGACGACGAGTACCGCGAATACCTGAAGTCCGCCTACGCCGATATCGGAAACATCGGTGGCCGTTGGGGCGGAGCCATCACCGCGGCCTACTTCCTCAAGGAGTGGGTGGGCGACACCCCCTGGGTGCACCTGGATATCGCCGGCACCGGCTGGATCGACGACAACAAACCCTACATGCCGAAGGGCCCCTCCGGCGTCTGCGTCCGCACCTTCGTCGACCTCGCCCTCTCCTGGCCCGCCTAGGATTCCCCTGGGAGCCGTGCTACCGGAAAAACCCTAAATTCCCGATTTCCCCGGCCCCTCCGCCGGGGAAATCCCAATGCCCGGTAATCCCACCGGGGACATGGCGGGCAGACCCTCCGACACCGTTCGGCCCGTAACCCAAACAACAGCCCTGTCCCCCTAACGCAAGAACCCCCGCAAACGCAATCGAAGAACCACCCCCCACAACCCGGCATAAAATAGGCCCCATGCCCCCGCTCCTCAACCGCCGCCAACTCGCCCAAACCCTCCTCGCCACCGCCGCCACAGCCCAACAACCCCCATCCAAACTCACCGCCTGGATGTACATGATCTACCCGCTCGAACAGTGGCTCACCAACTTCCCCCAAATCCTCGACGCCTGGGAAGCCGGCGGCGTCCGCGGCATCGTCATCGGCCCCCTCCGCTTCTGGGACGGCGAACCCAAATTCGATTTCACCTACGGCCGCTCCGGCGCCAAAATCCACACCTTCGCCCCCAACGAATCCATCTACAAAAAGCACGGCGTCCTCCCGCCTCAAAACGTCCGCCTCGACCCCGCCAAGCAAAAGCAACTAACAGCCTTATTAACCGAAATCAAGCGCCGCAACTGGGATCTCATGCTCTTCGGCCCCGGCCACTTCGGCACCCGCCAATCCCCCGATCAGGATCCCTTCAACGCCCGCGCCCTCGCCGCCGGTGTCGAAGACACGCTAAAGGCGTTTCCCCAAGCCGACGGCGTCATCATCGATGGCGCCGGCGAGCACCACTACGAACTCGCCTTCCACCACGGCGGCGAACTCTTCGAAATCCGCGATCACCACCGCGCCATCTACACCCATCTCAACTTCGACATCCCCCGCATGGAACGCGGCATGAACCACCTCAAAGCCCGCTTCCACTCCCTAACCCCCTCCCTGGTCCGCTTCCATCAATCCGGCGGCATGCTCGGCGGCCTGTCGCTCTTCGACGTCAACGAGGACGCCCTCTACTGGCTCCGCATGCGCCAACGAGCCACCCTCGCCAACATGGCCGCCATCCGCGAACAGTGGAACGCCCTCCCCGGCAAACCCAACCTGGGCACCATCCCCCGCTCCGCCGCATTCTCCGTCCTAACCACCCAGGACTACCAGAAGACCCATAAATTCTTCGACGTCATCTTCCCCAAGCACTACTACTGGCACCGCGGTTTCGACGGCATGTACGGCACCATCGCCCGCTGGGTCGCCACGCTCAAAGAGTGGAACCCCGCCCTCACCGAACCCGACTGCTTCGCCGTAGTCAAACTCTTATTCGGGATCAACCTCCCCGGCGTGACAAAACTAGCCGACCTCGAAAACGGCTTCCCCGACGAGTTCTTCGACCAAGTCGTCTTCAACGAAACCAGGCGCGCCCTCGACGCCACCGGCGACCCCAACAAAGTGATCGCCTGGGTCTCCACCGGCCGCAACCCCCACGCCGGCGACCCCATGCCCGCCCACGATCTCAAGCGGCTCCTCCAAGCCTCCCACCGGGCCGGCCTGAAGCGATTCATCTACCACCCCGATCTCAACCTCGGCGCGGCGGAATGGAAGGTAATCTCCAGTCTCTGCGGCAAGGAGTGGCGGGAGGATCCAACCGGCTACTGGCCCCCGGACACCCCCAAGCCCGGCACCTGGAACGGCGGCCGCAAGCCACCGCAAAGGTAGTTCCAAGCGTCGCAATCCGAGATCACCGCAAAAAGACTTCGCCCCCGTGATCGACGTTCCCCCTTGTTTCCGTTTGCTCATATAGCCGGTTACAAAATCCAAACCGGCACCCAGGAGAACACATCATGACCACACGGAACACCCTCACCGTCAAAACCAACGTGAAAGCCAGCGGCCGGACGTTCAACCACAGCCAATCCGCTCTCACCGTCAAAACGCACGTCAAAGCCAGCGGGTTGAAAGTCAACCACAATCAATCCACCCGCTAACCCCCTCCTCGCCGGGAAACATGAGGATCGAAAAACCCTCAGCGTTTTCGGTCCTCACCACCCAGCATCTCCAGAAACCCCGCAAATCCTTCCCCTTC
>CAMATG010000347.1 GCA_945860645.1 Candidatus Sulfopaludibacter sp. SbA3
ACAGGGTTGGCGATGCCCTTGCCGGCAATGTCGGGCGCGGTGCCGTGGCTGGGTTGGAACACCGCGTACTTATCGCCGATATCGCCCGAAGGCGCCATGCCCATGCCGCCCACCAGTCCCGCCGCCAGGTCCGACAGAATGTCGCCGAACATGTTCTCCGTCACCATCACGTCAAAGTCCTGCGGCCGCCGCACCAGGAACAGCGCCGCCGCGTCCACGTAGCAGGCTTCGGTTTCCACGTCCGGATATTCTTTCGCGATCTGCTGAAAAATCGTGCGGAAATACGCCATCGAGGGCAGCACGTTGGCCTTGTCCACCAGCGTCACTTTCTTCCGCCGGTCGCGCGCCATTTTGAACGCCGAATGGAACAGGCGCACGGAGGCATGACGGGTCACGCGCATGGTGTCTTTGGCATCGTCCGCATCCAAATCCGCGCTGCCGTGGCGGCCGTAGAACAGCCCCTCGGTGTTCTCGCGGATCAGCACGAAATCGATGTTGGCGCCGCGCTTCAACGGCGAGTCGTCGGGGTGATACGTGCGGATCGGCCGCACGCCGCAGTAGAGATCCAGCACCTCGCGAATGTCGATCTGCGGCGTCATCTCCTTGCCGTCCGGCCAGCGCACGCCGGGCAGGCCCATCGCCCCCAGCAGGATGGCGTCGTAGTCCTTCATCCGCTCCATCGTCTCCGGCGGCAGCGGATTGCCACTGCGCAGGAATTCGCCCGCGCCCACCGAAAGCTCGTCGCAATGGAAGCGCAATTCCGGCAGCAGTGTCTCCACCGCGCGCAGCGTCTTCAACCCTTCGTTCGTGACGTCGGGGCCAATGCCGTCCCCTGGCAGGACAGCGATTCTGAAATCAGGCATATGTTGTTTAGCGCAGTAATTTGCGCGTCTCCTCGGAGTCGACCAGCACGCAACGGAAGCCCACAATATTGCCGCCATTGCCTTTGTTGCGGAAGGAAATGCGCAGGTGCTGCGTCGGGTCGCTGAACCACGATCCGCCGCGCACCACCCGTTCTTTGCCCGTGGCCGGACCCGTCGGGTCCACCTTGCCGGACTCGGTGAAATAGGTCTTGCTATAGTAATCGGCCGTGAACTCCCACAGGTTCCCGGACATGTCGAACAGCCCGAATGCATTGGGGTCGAACTGTCGCACCGGCGCCACTTCCGCGAACCGGTCGTTCCCCTGCTTGCCGCTGAAGTTAGCCTTGTCGCGCGCGTTCTCCGCGTTCATCGGGACCACCTCGTTCGCCTTCCCGCCGCGCGCCGCGTACTCCCATTCGGCCTCGGTCGGCAGCCGTCCGCCGGCCCATTTGCAGAACGCCTCGGCGTCTTCGGGCGAGATACCCGCCATCGGGAAATTGCCCTGGCTCCAGTTCTTGTGTTCAATCGGCGCCTTCGGCATCTTCCGCTTCGGCGTGGCCGTCTCCACGAACTTCTGGTACGCCTCCACCTGCGCCTCGCTCTCGCCCATCCAGAACGCTTTGCTGATGGTCACCTCGTGCTGCGGTTTCTCGTGGTCTTCGCACTTGCTGTCGCCCGGCACGCAGCCCATCAGGAACTTGCCCGCGGGGATGTAAACGTAAGGCTGCCGGTCGCGCGCGTTCACGCGATCCTTGCTGATGAACTCATCCGCCGGCTTGCCCGGAATCACCTTCACCGGCGGCGGTGGCGGCGGCTCCGTGAACCGGAACGCCTGCGTCGATTGCGTCAAATAAAACGGGTTCAACTTCTTTGTCTCGGCCGCCACCTGGCTCTGCGTCCCCGCCAACAGGTCCACCAGCGTTGTCCCCGGTTTCCGGATCAACAGCGCCACCTGCTTGGCAAACGCGCCCCGCTCGGCGTCCGTCAACGGCACCGGCACCGCGTTCATCGCCGCGCTCGAGAGGTAGGCGATCTCGCGGATATCGGTCATGTCCGGCAGCGCCAGGCCCGGCCCTGTCGCCCGCTGCAGCAGGTCGGTCGCCTGCGACGTCGAGTCGATCAAAATCATCTTCAGCCCGATCTGTTTTTCATCGAGCAACTGCATGAACCCGGTCAACGATCGCGCCCGGAACGGCACCGGATCCGTCTTCTTCGGATCGAAATCCACCGGCACCAGGAAGTTGTCCCCGTTCGCCTGAATCGCATAGCCGAAGTAGTAGAACAGCAGCGTGTCGCCCGCTTTCACCGTTGAAAGCAGCGTCTTGTCCAGGTCCTTCGCCAGCCGCTCCTGCGTGAAGTTGCGCTCCTCGCGCACCTCGAACTTCGCCGCCGCCAGCGCCCCCTTCAGTTCCTCCAGCGCGGCCGTGTTCGCCGTCAGCGGCGCCACGCTCTGGTACTCCGTGTTGATCAGTAGAAACGCCTGCCGGGACGGCGTCTGCCCAACAGCGGCAACAATCGTCAGCAACAGGCAGGCAAGGTTCAATAGCGCAGTACGCATCGGCGGTTGCCTCGATTTTACAACGGCTGGGGACTAGTCCCGCACGGTCCAGCGAATTTGCACCAGGCTGATCGCCGTCGTGCTCTGGTTCACCAGCACCATCCGCGAGAACCGGTCCGCCGCCGATGGCGCCGATTCCAGCCGCACGCCCTGCGTCCGCACTTCCACGTTGATCGCCACATCGCCCGTAAAGAACTGGCCGCTGGCGTTGCCCCCGCCGCTTGCCACGCCGTCTTTCGTGATCGTGATCCTCTGCCCCGGCGCCAGTTCGCCCACCCACGTGATGTTGCCGCGGCGCAGCCCTGCATAGGTCCCGCCCGGTGTCGGTGGCGGTGGCGTTTCCTTCACGGGTTCCTTCACCGGCTCTTTGACGGGCTCTTTCACTGGTTCCTTCACCGGCGGTGGCGGCGGGTTGTTCTGCGACACGACGGGCTTATCCCCTTCGCGCACGCGCAGCGAAACCGGCACCCGATGCACCACATCGGCCATGCCCTCCGCCGCAATAATCACCTCGCCCTGATACGGTCCCGGTGCCAATCCGGCCGCCGATACCGACACGCTCACCGTCGCCGGCATGCCGCTCTCCGTGGGCGAAACCCGCAGCCAGCTGCCCTTCCCACGCGTCGCCACGCTCACCTTGCTCACGCCCGTCCCGCGCACGCGGATCAACTTGCTGTCCGATTGCGTTGCCCCCTGCCGAACTTCGAACGTCAGCAGGTCCACATCGGCATCCAAACTGTTTCCCTTCGGCGAAGCCGTCTGCCCGGCGCGAGGCAGAATCTTCAACGTCACGTCCACCGTCCGTTGCTTCGGCTCGGCACCCGTGGCTTCCAACGTCACGCGACCCTTATACTCGCCCGCCGTCATCGACGTCGGCGAAATCGCCACAGCGAACTGACCCGGTGTCGCCGTCTGTCCCGGGTCCACCGTCAGCCACGCAGCGCTGCTGCCGGCGCTCAATTGCACCGCGCCACCCGTGCTCGAAAGCGCAATCTGCTTCGGCTCCGGCAACGCCTCGCCGATCTTCCAGCTGAACGCCATCTTGTCCGTCGATGCCGACCACGCCCCGGCGTCCTTGTTCATAAACAGCATCGACCCGCCGCCAATCGCAATCAGCAGCCCCAGCGCCAATCCCGCCTTGACGCCCGTCGACATCCCCGGCGTCGGCGCCGCTACCTGGATCGACGTCGCCCCAATCGCCTCCAACCGCCGCTCCGCCCAGTCCAACAAATTCCGCGCCTGCGCGTCCCCGGGGAATTCGGCCAACAATACCGCCGCGCCTTCTTTCACTTGCTGCGGCTTGTCCGCCTTGCGCTTGGCTTCCAAATCGTTCAGCCGCGTCGCATACGTCTGGCGCTTGATGTGCGCCCCGCGCGCCGCGTTCAAATCGTCCAGCGCCTTCACCGCGTCCCGGTCGTCCGGGTTCGCGTCCAGCAGTCCGCGCAGCAACGCCCCGGCCTCGTCAAACGCCGATTTGCCCACCAATTCCTGGGCTTTTTTCAACGTCTTCGCCCGCTCGCCCGCCAGCTTCTCCCGCTCTTTCGCAATCCGCTGCGTCAGCTTGGCGATCTTCTCATCGCCCGGCTTCATCCCCGCCGCCGCCCGCAGCGCCGTCTCCGCCAGGTCCAATCGCCGCGCGTTCAACTGCTGCTCGGCCCGCTGCAACGCCTCCACGAACACCGTCTCGGCTTCCACCGTCTGCTGCAATCGCACCAGCCGCGCATCCCGCGGAAACGCCCCCATCGCCTCGGCCAGTTTCTGCTTCGCCTCGCCCACCGCGCCCCGCGCCAGCAAGTGCTCAATGGCGCTCGCCGCCGCGTCCAACTCCACCATCCGGCGCTTCACTTCCAGGTCTTCCGCCAACCGCCGCAGGTTCGCCTGGTCCCCAAACTGCCGCGTGGCGTCTTCAATTTCACGCCGCGCCGCATCAAACTGCCCGCCGTCAATGGCCTGCGAAATCCGCGCGATCCGCGCCGAAATATCGCCCGCCCGCTGCCGCTCCGCCGCCCGCGCCGCCAGCGCTTCCCGCGCCGCGCCCATCTCCGGATCCCCGCCAAACAGCCGCAACCCTTCGTCCAGCGCCGCCAACGCCTCGGCGTCTTTGCCCTGGCTCTCCAACGTCCGCGCGGACTTCTGAATCTCTTCTTTCTTCTTCCGCGACTGCTGCTCGCTCAAGCCCCGTTCGATGCTGTCCAACAGCGCCGTCAGCTCCGGCTCCGAAGGATACTTCGCCAACGCCGCCTGCAGCACCTGTCTCGCCGCGTCCCACTTCGACGCCGCAATCCGCTCCCGCGCCGCCGCCGCCGCCTTGTCCACCGCGTCGCGCTTTTCCCGCACGCGCTGTTCGCTCGCGATCTCCCGGTCCAACTCCTCCAGCGCCGGCCAATTTCCATACTTCGCCCGCAGCGCCGTCACCTCCTGCGCCGCCTTCGCCAACTCGCCCCGCTGTCGCGTCTGCCGCGCCGCCGCAATCGCCGCGTCGCGCTCCTTCCGCGTCACGTCCTCGGCCAGCCCCCGCTCCACACTTTCGGAAAGCGCCATCAACTCCGGCTCCGCCGGGAACCGCTGCAACGCCTCTTTCAACTTCGCGCTTGCCGCGGCCCACTCTCCGCGCGCAGTCAGCCCCCGCACCGCCGTCGCAATCGTGTGCGCCGCCTCGCGGTTCTCCTTCGCCTGTAAATCGCTGCCGATCTCCTTCGCCAGCCCTGCAATCGCCGGCACGTCGCCGAACTTCTTCGCCGCCTCCGCCAGCACACGGCTCGCCCCAGCCATGTCGCCCGCCGTCCGTAAATCGCGCGCCTGCCGCAGCGTCTCTTCAATGCCGCGCCGCTCCTCGCGCTGCCGCACCAGCTGCTCGCTCTCCGCCAACAGCTTGGTCAACTCCGCGTCGCCGCTGAACTCCTGCAGCGCCCGCTGCACCAGCGCCACTGCCCGGTCCAGCTCCCCATCCTGCTGCAGCGACCGCGTTCGCTCCGCCACGCGCCGCACCGCCTCGCGCCGTTCAATCACCAGCCGGATGCCCGCGCTACGCGCCAGCGCCTGCGCCACCGATGTGTCGTCGGGGGCCTCCTCAGCCAGCGGCCGCAACAGGTTCTCGGCCTCTTCCACGCGCTCCTGCCGCAGCAACTCGGCCGCCTCGCGGACGGCCCGCTCCCGCCGCTCCCGTTCCGCCCGCGTCTTCCGCGCCTTGCCGGCCTCCGCAATCGCCTCGGTAATCTCCGGCGGCTCGTGCAGCCGCTTGCCGGCCTCGGTCAACAGTGCCAGCGCCTCGTCGAATGAGCCATGCTGCACAAAGCCCTTCGCCTTGCGCACAATCTGCTCCACCTCACGCCGCCGCTCCTGCGAGTCGAAGGCGTGCTGCACCCGCGCCATCACCTCCCGCGCGCGCTGGTTCGTCGGGTCCACTTCAAACGCCTGCCGCACAATTTCGTGCGCCGCTTCAAAATCCTTCCGGTCCGCCAGCAGCGCCGCCGCCTCGGCCAACTCCTGCGCCCGTTTATACTGACCCACCGACCCACGCGCGCTCTCCAGCAGCGACCGCACCTCGGTGTTCGCCGAATCCAGTCGCAACGCGTTTTCGAAGGTCTGAATCGCCTCCGCGAACCGGCTCTGCGAAACCTGCTCCACGCCCGTCTTCTTCAGCGCTTCAACCTTCGGCCCAATCGCCTGCTGCTGCGCCATCTTCTGGATGCGCTCGCGCAACTGCCGCCCTTCCACATGCATCGGGTCCAGGTCCAGAATGCGCCGAACCAGCTTCTGCGCCTCTTCCCCACGCTCCTGCGCAAACAGCGCCCGCGCCTCCGGCAGTAGCTCGTTTGCCCGGTTCCGCCGCATGTCCAGCAGCAGCGGCCCCACGTCCAGCTGGAACTCCTGCAGGCTCTGATAACGCAGGTCCCGGTCCTTGGCCAGCGTCTTCATGATCATCTGGCTCAGCGCTTCCGGGCAGTCCGGAACCAGCGTCGATGGCGCCGGCGGCTCCACCGACGTGATGCTGTACAGAATCGCCGGCGTCGACGTTCCCTCAAATGGAAAACGCCCCGTGATGAACTCGTAGTAGATCACGCCAAACGCCCAGATGTCGCACAGCGCGTCCACTTCCTGATCCCGGAACTGCTCCGGGCTCATGTAGTTCAGCGTGCCGACAAGAAAGCCCGCCTTGGTCATCCGCGTCGTGTCGTTCCGCGTCAGCCGCGCGATGCCGAAATCCATCAGCTTCACCAGGTTGTCGCGCAGCACCATGATGTTGCTGGGCTTGATGTCCCGGTGGATGACGTTGTTCTCGTGCGCGCAGTACAGGCCCGCCGCGGCCTGCTGCATAATTTCGACTCTTTCCAGGATCGTCAGCGGCTTC
>CAMATG010000348.1 GCA_945860645.1 Candidatus Sulfopaludibacter sp. SbA3
CGGCCTCTCCTCGGATCCGGACCGCACCAAAGCCGGCTTCCACGACCGCGCCCTGGCCTCGTTCCTCACCGGCGTCGAACCCGCCAAAGGCAAGGTCAACGTCGGCATCAGCGTCGATCAACTCGCCGCCCAAACCCTCGGCAAACAAACCCCCTTCGCCTCCCTCGAACTCTCCACCGAAAACAACAACGGCGGCGCCGCCCACATCGGCCCCGTCTTCAAAAGCGCAACAAATCCCCTTCCCTTCGAATACAATCCCCGCCGCGTCTTCGAACGCCTCTTCGGCGAAGGTGGCAAGATCGATCCCGCCGCCAACGCCGACCGCGACGCCGCCGACCGCTCCAGTCTCGACGCCGTCACCGAACGCATCACCGAACTCAAATCCCGCCTCGGCGCTGCCGATCGCCACAAGCTCGACGAGTACATCGAATCCATCCGCGACGTCGAACGCCGCATCCAAATCGCCAACAAAAAGAAGCCCATCGACCTCCCCGAAATGGCCCGCCCCGCCGGCGCCCCCGACTCCTGGCCCGATCACGTCCGGCTCATGTTCGACCTCCAGGCCCTCGCCCTCCAGGCCGACCTCACCCGCGTCTGGACCTTCATGTACGCCCGCGAAGCCACGTCCATTAACTACCCCCACCTCAACATCTCCATGGGCCACCATGAGATCTCCCACCACAATTTCGAAAAGGATAAGCTCGACGCCCTCGCCAAAATCAACGTCGACCAGTCCCACTTATTCGCCTATTTCCTCAGCAAAATGGACTCGATCAAGGAAGGCAACTCCACCCTCCTCGATCACTCCCTAATCCTCTACGGATCAAACCTCTCCGTCCCCACCTCCCACAGCCAGCGCGACCTGCCCATCATCATCGCCGGCGGCGCCGCCGGCCGCATCAAAGGCGGCCGCTATCTCCCCTTCCAAGGCGACACCACGCCGCTGACAAATCTCTACCTCACAATGCTCGACAAAGTCGGCATCCCCACCGAAAAACTCGGCGACAGCACCGGCCGCCTCAACCGCCTCGAGGTCTGATCCATGCCGCCTTTCGCGCTCTTCCTGCTGTTAAATGCCCCCCTGCTCGACGCTGTTCGCAGTGACGATCGCCCGGCCGTCGAACAACTGCTAAAACAAGGGGCCAACCCCAATGAACGCGAGCCCGACGGCGCCACCCCGCTCGCCTGGGCCGCCGTCCGCGCCAACCCCGAAATCACGTCGCTCCTCCTCAACGCCAAAGCCGATCCCAACCTAACCAACGAACTAGGAATCGGCCCCTTGTCTCTGGCAATCTCGAACGGCGCCCCAAAAATCGTCGATCAACTGCTGGCCGCCAACGCCAACCCCAACGTCGCCCGCGAAAATGGCGAAACGCCTCTCATGACCGCCGCCCGCCTCGGCCAGGTCGACGTCATGAAGCGCCTCCTCGTCAAAGGCGCCAACCCCAACGCCCGCGAAAAGAAGTTCGGCCAGTCAGCCCTCATGTGGGCCGCCGGCCGCCCCGAAGCCGTGCGCCTTCTCCTCGAATTCGGAGCCGACCCTCGCGCCGTCACCAACACGTGGGACGTCAAATACACCAACTATCTCCCCACCACCGTCACCCTCGGCAAAACCGGCATCCCCTGGAATAACGAAGGCGATTACATCGCCAAGAAAGGCGGCCTCAACGCCCTCTTCTTCGCCGTCCAGAAGAACGATCTCGAATCCGCCAAGCTCCTGTTAAACGCGGGCCTCGACGCCAACACCCCCACCGCCGACGGCACCACGCCCCTCCTCGCGGCCCTCTATAAATGGGACCCGCCAAAGGGAACTTTCATCCCCGGCCGCGGCGCCCCCGCCACCGCCGGCAGCTCCCAGCGTTTCAATCCCGATCTCGCCATGGCTAGCCTCCTGCTCGACCGTGGCGCCAACGTCAAAGTCATCGATGGCTCCGGCTACACACCCCTCCACGGTGCCGCCCTCGCCGTCGCCAAAGCAGCGCGCAGCGGCGCCCGCCTCCGTGGCGCCTACGGCCAAAACGCCGCCGCCCTGGCCCTCGGAACGGACGACGTAGCCGCCACCCTCCCCGATGCGCTCAACATCGTCCGCCGCCTCTTGGAAGCCGGTGCCGACCCCAACGCCAAGACCACCTACCCCACCGGCGGCCCCGCCGGCGACGTCCGCATCAACCCCGCCCCGCCCGGCTCCACGCCTCTCCACATCGCCGCCAGCAGCAACAGCGTCGAACTCGTAAAACTGCTAACCGCCAAAGGCGCCAACCCCAACCAACTCCGCAAGGACGGCCACTCCCCGCTATCGGCCTCCGTCCTGGCCGGCGACGTTCCCGTCGTCCGCGAACTCCTAGCCCAAGGCGGCGAAATCAAAGCCCGCTGGAGCCCGCAAGACAAGATCCCGGACCCCGTCGAAGCCATCCCGTGGGCGCGCGCCAACCAAACGATCCTGCACTTGGCCGCCATCGAAGGCAAGCCCGAACTCCTCGAGTTCCTGGCCTCAAAAGGCGCCCCGTTGAACGAGAAAAACTCCCTCGACGAAACGCCCCTCGAACTAGCCGACAAACAGGAACGTTACCGCGAAGCCATCCAGCGCCAGGGCGCCGACGGCGACCAGGAAAAGCTCAGCAAAATCACCCGCAAAACCCAAGCCACCACGACCCTGAAAAAACTCAGCGCCCGTTAACCGCGACTCCGAAGTCCGGGCCCCCAAACCCGAAACACCCCCCCGGCCTCTCTCCCCCCAAACCCGAAACACCCCCCCCGGCCTCTCTCCCCCAAACCAGAGACACCACCCCGGCGTCTCTCCCCCAAAACCAGAGACACCACCCCGGGGACACTCTAATCCCCAGTCCGACAAAACCGACAGTCCGAACCAAAGAGTGTCCCCCAGACGCGAAACTGCCCGCCACCACTCCCCCAGCCGCGAAACGCCCCGCCCCAACTCCCCGCCCAAACCCTCCCCCCCAACAACCCCTACCGCGCCGGCCGCAACAACTCCTGCTCCACCACCTTCTGCGCAATCTGCTGCAGCGCATTCGCATCGCTCCAAGGCAGATTCACCAGCGTCACCACCTCCGGCCGATTCCAAGTCGGCCCCGTAATCACCGCCGGCGCCCCAGCTGCCACCCGCCCCGTCAAGCTCTGATAAAACACCAACGCATTCAAATAACTCCCCGCCATCGTCGGGTGCGACCGGTCCGGCATATACAGCCCAATCCCCGGCGCCTCAATCCGCGCCACCGTCCAAGCCAACCCCGCCGGCACAATCCCCGCGCCCAGCCTCTCCGCGGCCTTCAAAAACGCCCCATCCAGCCGCCGCTGCTGCTCTGGATACCCGTTCCGAGCCCACGTCGCATACAACACCGTCTTCGCCCCCGCCTTCCGGATCTCGGCGTCAAACTTCCCCGCATACTCCCAATACATCTCCGGATCAGCCACCGCCGGCACCGCCCCCGTCTTGCCCAGCAGCGAATGCTCCTGCAGCACCACGAAGTCCCATCCACCCTTCCGCACAGCCTCCACCGCGGCCCCATTCTCCCAATGCCACCGCAGGCTCATCCCGCCCTTCAACGACACCGCCGTCTCAATCCGCGGCCCGTCCTTCTGCCCCGCCGCAATCGTCTCCAGCAGCTTCGGCAGGTTGTTGTAGTAGGTATAGCTATTGCCGATAAACAACACCCGAATCGGCTTCGCCCCACTGTCGGCCGCCAGCGCCGATAAACAAAGTAACCCCAGCAGCGCCGCGCGCCGCGTCATCGCGCGCATCATCCCTTACCAGCCACCCGCCGCAACGTCGGCAACGCCTTCCCCAACGGCCCGGACTCCGGATTCCCCAGCGTAAAGTACAACTCCCGATACACCTCGTACAGCTCCTGATAAACAGCCACCGAACCAGCATCCGGCTCAATCACCCGATACTGCGGCGCCATCGCCGCCTGCGCCTCCGCCAGCGACCCATACGTGCCCGCCGCCAAAAACGCAAACACCGCCGCGCCCACGCTCGTCACATCGCTCGCCGGCACCAGCATCGGCTTGTTCAACACACTGGCATACACCCGGTTCAGGAACTCACTCTTCTGCGGAATCCCACCGCCCTGAATCACCCGCTGAATCGGCGTGCCATACTCCTCCAGCCGGTCAAAAATAATCCGCGTGTGAAACGCCGTCCCCTCAATCGCCGCCGCCAACTCGTCCTTCGCCGTGTTCGCCAACGTCCAACCCAGCGTCACCCCGCCCAGCTGCGGATTCACCAGCACCGTCCGGTCGCCGTTGTCCCACGTCATCCGCATCAACCCGCTCTGCCCCGCCCGATAACTATCAAACCCCTGCGACAACGCCGCCACCGTCGACCCCGCCCGCTGCGCAATCGCATCGAACATATCGCCCACCGCTGACAGCCCCGCCTCAATCCCCGTCTGCCCCGGATCAATCGATCCCGGCACCACACCGCACACCCCAGGAATCAACCGCGGGTCCGGCGAAATCGCCATAATGCAAGTCGAAGTGCCAATGACGTTCACCACATCGCCAGGCCCAATTCCCGCCCCAATCGCATCCCAATGCGCATCCAGCGCCCCCACCGGAATCGGAATCCCGGCACGCAGCCCCAGCCGCCCTGCCCACTCCCCGGAAAGGTGCCCAGCCAGCTGATCACTGGTGGCATAATTCCCTTCCAAACTCCCCCGAATCCCCGCAAACAACGGGTCCACCTCGGTCAAAAACTCCTCCGGTGGCAACCCGCCCAGCGAGCGATTCCACATCCACTTGTGCCCCATCGCGCACACCGAACGCTGGACTTTCTCCGGATCGGTAATCCCGCACAGCGTCGCCGCCACCAGGTCACAATTCTCAAACGCGCTGACATACGCAGCCCGCTGCTCCCGGTTATGCCGCAACCAGTGCAGCAGCTTCGAAAGCCCCCATTCCGAAGAATAGACGCCACCGCACCAGTCAATCGCCGGCAGCTTCGCCCGGTGCGCTGCGGCCGTAATCTCGGCCGCCTCCCGCCACGAACGGTGGTCGCACCACAAGTAATATTCGCTCAGCGGAACCAGGTTCTTCCCCACCGGAATCACGCTCGAACCGGTCGCGTCAATCGCCAGCGCCTCCACCTGCGCGCCGTCCACCCGCGCCGCCGCCAGCGCCGCGCCCATCGCAGTCTGCAGCGCCCGCATCTGGTCGTCGTGGCTCTGCGTCGCGTGGTTCGGGTCGTCCGGCTTCCGGTGCAACGGATACGCCCCGGTGCCCGAACCCAGCCGCCCCCGCTCATGATCAAACAACGAAACACGGACACTCAGCGTGCCGAAATCAACTCCTGCAACGATCGCCATACGCTCACTTCACCTCGCCGCAAAGGCTCACTTCAATTCCCATCTCACGGAACGCCACCGCCTTGGCAAACAGCGCCTCCGTCCCGCCATAGGCCACCTGAATGTGGTTCGCCTTATGCCGGCCCATCATCTGGTCGCGGTTCACGCCGCGCAGCACCGCATGCATCACCGGCCACTGCGGCGTCGTAATCCGCCACCGCCGCTCGGTCTCCTCCTGCGGCAACGCCACCACATCGGCCATGCCCAGATCGGCCTTCATCCGCCCGTCCTGCACGTAGACGCGGCTCCAAACCACCTCGCCCGGCTTGCTCACGCCCTTCAACGATCCCCCGCCCAGCGGGAAATACATCGGCGGCTGCCGTTCGCTAACGGCGCCAGCGTACCCGCCAATAAAGTGCTGCGGCGGCGCGGCGCCCGAAATCTCAAACACCCAAACAAACTGCCCCGCGTAGTCTTCGCCGAACCGCAAATCGTGCAGCGTGTTCTCCGGGTCCAGCCCCAACGCCCGCCAAATCCGGTTTGTAATCAACCCATCCACGCCCGCGCACTCGTCCACTTCATTGAAGTGCGGCAACGCATTCCCGGCGTACAACTCGGTCGTCCCATCCGCCGAAAACACCGGCGGCCGGTCCACGTTGTTCAACAACCCTTCCGCCAAATCCGACGCCGGGCAAATGTCCTTCAACCCCTGCTGATACTGAATGCCAATCGCGTCACACCCGAAGTCATGCGCAATCCGCACGGCGGCAATATACATCCGGCACTGCTGCAACAGCTGCGCCTCGGTCAGCTCGGTGGCCTCATCGGTGCCGGTCTTAAACTGCATCCCCCGCGCGTCCAGCCACGCCTTCACCGCCAGCGCCTCGGATTCCGGCACCGCCCGCATCGCCGCGAACAAAGCCGACTGGCTCAGCCGTTCTTTAAACATATTCGCCGCATGCAACAGCTCATCGGGAATGATCGCGTTGTACATCCCCATGCAGCCCTCATCGAACACGCCCAGAATCGCCGGCCGCCGGCCCAACTCCGCCGCCACCGCCCCGCCCACTTCCGCCGCCTTCGCCGGAACAGCAAAATCCCCGAGCGGCTTCACATGCCCATCGTCATGCCGAACCTGCCCGCCAGCCAGCCAGTGCCCAAGCCGTTCTAAAAAGTACCCGTCCTTAAAATCCTCGCTCCACAAAGTGCTGTAATTCACCCCAGCCTTCGTCAAGCTCCCGTTCAAGTTCAACAGGCCCACCAGCCCCGGCCACTGCCCGCTCCAATTGGCGACAGTCAGGATCGGGCCCCGATGCCGGTACAACCCCGGCAACACGTGGTGGCTATACTGCCAAACGGCCTCCACAACAATCACCGGCGCGTCCGCCGGAATGGTCGCAAACACATCCAGCCCGCGCCGTTGGCTGTCCAGGAAGCCATGCCCAGCCTCCGGATC
>CAMATG010000349.1 GCA_945860645.1 Candidatus Sulfopaludibacter sp. SbA3
GAGCAGCGGGCGATTTTGTATTTGACGTCGGGGGCGACGGGCGCGCCGAAGTTTGTGGAAGTCTCGCACGGGTCGCTGGTAGCGAATGTGGATATTGGGCGGAAAGCGGTGGACCTGGGGCCTCACGACCGGGTGCTGGCGTTTCTGCCATCGGCGCATATTGCGCAACGGCTGGGCATTGAACTGCTGCCGCTGGCGCTGGGCGTCCCGGTGCATTTTTCTGAAAGCCTGGCGCGGATGCCGCACGAGTTCAAGCTGGTGAAGCCGACGTTTTTCCTGGCGCCGCCGCGGGTGTGGGAACGCGTTTACGCCAGTGTCCGGACGGAGGTGCAGAAGAAGGGCGGCGGGGCGAAGAAGCTGTTCTACACGGCGATTGGCATGAGCGCCGACGCGGTGAAATTGCGGCAGGCGGGCAAGCCGGTGCCGTTCTGGATGCGGGCGCCGCTGGCGTTGTTCGACAAGCTGATTTTCTCGAAGATCCGGGAGCGGCTGGGCGGCGAGTTGACGTTCGCGGTGTCGGGCGCGGCGCCGTTGGCGAAAGAGCTGGCGCTGTTTTATGAGGCCATTGGGATGCCGTTGCACGAGGGGTTTGGGCTGACCGAGGCCGGGATCCTGACGCTGAATTTGCGGGGCAAACAGAAGATCGGTTCGATTGGCCAGGCGCTGCCGGGCGTGCAGTTGAAGCTGGCTGATGACGGCGAGTTATTGGTGAGCGGACCGACGCTGGGGATGGGCTATTTCAACGACCCGCAGGCGACGGCGGAGACGTTCCGCGATGGGTGGTTGTACACGGGCGATATTGCGGCGATCGGCAAAGATGGATACGTTTCCATTACCGGGCGGAAGAAGGAGATTATCGTTTCTTCGAACGGGAAGAAAGTGTATCCGTCGAAGGTGGAGGAGTTGTTTAAGACCGAGCCGCTGATCAGCCAGATGGTGCTGGCCGGGGACAAGCAGCCGTATGTTTCGGCGCTGTTTACGATCAACACGGCGATGGCGGAAATGATGGAAGGGCTGAAGGGGAAGACGCTGGCGGAGATGGCGGCGTCGGCACCGGTGCAGGCGGCCGTGAAGAAAGCCGTGAAGGCGGCGAACACGCAGTTGGCGACTTACGAGCAGGTGAAGAAGTTCCGTGTGCTGCCGGTGGAGTTTTCGATTGAGGGTGGGGAGTTGACGCCGACGATGAAGGTGCGGCGGTCGCGGGTGTTGGAGATTCATGCCGCGGCGGTGGCGGAGATGTACACGGCTACGGACGACTTACTGTAATTGTGCGGGCGTCGCCGCCGGCGTGGGCGATGGTGATGGTCCAGCGATCTTTGGGGAGGAGGGGCGCGAATTTCTCGCCCCACTCGATTAAGACGCGGGCGCGGGAATCGAAGATTTCATCGAGGCCGAGCGAGTAGAACTCGGCCGGGGTTTCCAGGCGGTAGAGATCGATGTGGTAGACGGCGACGGGTTCGCCGTATTCGTGGATGAGGGTGAATGTCGGGCTGGAGACTTCATCGGCCGCGGTGGCGCCCCAGGCTTCGACGAGCGATTTGGTGAGCGTTGTTTTCCCGGCGCCGAGGTTGCCGGTGAGTTGGACGACGGCGGGGGCGGGGATGAGCGCGGCGATTTCGCGGGCGATTTCGGCGGTCTGTTCCGGGCTGTGGGATTGGAACTCAGGCATGGGCGGCGCGGAGGGCTGGGGGGAGATATTTGAGGAGATCGGTGGCGATGACGGGGAGTTCGCCGAGTTCGGCGGCGGCGAGTTCGCCGGCTTTGCCGTGGAGCCAGGCGGCGGCGAGAGTGGCTTCATTGGCACGGGCGGGGAACTGGGCAGCGAGGCCACTGATAAGGCCGGTGAGTATATCGCCGGAGCCGGCGGTGGCCATGGCGGGGGTGCCGGTGGGGTTGACCCAGATGTGGCCATCGGGCGTGGCGATGACGGTGCGCTGGCCTTTGAGCAGGAGCGTGACGCCCCAGAAGCGGGCGAGGTCGCGGGCGTCTGTGATGCGGTCTTCGACTTTGCGGCCCTGGAGGCGCTGCATTTCGCCGGGGTGGGGCGTGAGGATACGGGGGCCGGCGGCGCCGGGCCATTCGACGCCGGCGAGGGCATTGAGAGCGTCGGCATCGAGGATCATGAGCTGGGGCGTGTCAGCGACGAGGCGGCGGACGAGGGCGACGGTTTCCGGATCTGTGCCGAGGCCGGGGCCGAGGGCGACTACGGTTTTTCCTTGTAAGATTTCGCTCAGGTCCTGATCGGCGATGGCGCCGGATTCGGTTTCGCGGAGGGGCACGGTCATCAGTTCCGGGGTGCGGGCGGCGATGGCGGTGATGGCGCTGGCGGCGCTGGCAACGGTGACGAGGCCTGCGCCCGAGCGGAGGGCGGCGATGCCGGACATGGCGGCGGCACCGGGTTTATTGCGGGCGCCGGCGATGACCAGGACGTGGCCGTAGGTTCCTTTGTGGCCGGCGGCGGCGCGGGGTTCAAGGAGCTCGGCAAATTGGGAGGGCGAGTTCCAGTTGCGGGGGATGTCTTCGAGGAGCGAATCGGGCGAGCCGATGCGGCCGACGGTGAGCTGGCCCAAGCGATCGCAGTTGGGCGGGAGGGCGTGGCAGAGCTTGGGGGCGGTGAAGGTGACGGTGAAGTGGGCGCGGGCGACGGGGGTGCCGGAGTTGCCGGAATCGGAGGCCATGCCGCTGGGGAGATCGACGGCGCAGATTTTGGCGCCGGGGAAGGCGAAGGAGAGTTCGATGATGAGTTCGGCGGCGCGGCCGCGGGCGTCGCCCGAGATGCCGGTGCCGAGGAGAGCGTCGACGATGAGAGTGGCGCCGCGGGCTTCGTCGGGGACGTGGTCGTGGATGGCTTCAAAGCCCGAGGCGCGGAGCATTTGGAGGTTGGCGGCGGCGTCGCCACTGAGTTCGGCGGGCTGGGCGGCGAGGATGACATCGAGCGAGGCGAGGCGGTAGCGAACGTGGAGGAGCCGCGCAATGGCGAGGCCGTCGCCGCCGTTGTTGCCTTTGCCGCAGAAGATGAGGACGCGCTGTTCGCGGAGCGGGGCGCATTCGCGTTCGAGAACTTCGACGACGCGGTGGGCTGCGTTCTCCATGAGGATCAGCCCGGGGATGCCGGCTTCGATGGTGCGGCGATCGACCTCGCGCATTTCGGCGGCGGTGAGGATCTTCACGCTAACTTCTCCTCCATGAGCTCTTCCAGGCGGCGAAGCTGCGCGGGTTGGCCCATGACGATTAAGTGATCGCCGGCGCCGATTTCGGCATCGGCAGGCGGGTTGAAGATCATCTGTCCGCTGACCTTACGGATGGCGAGAACGATGACGCCGAGTTCGGCGCGGAGCTGGGCCTGGCGGAGGGATTTGGAGACGTATTCGGACGTGGCCGAGACCTGCACCTGTTCGATGCGGATATCGAGGCCCATGTCGTTGCCGGTGGTGAAATCGATGAACTCGTTGACGTGGGGCTTCAGGAGCGATTGGGAGAGGCGCTGGCCGGTGATGGTGTAGGGGGCGAAGACGACGTCGGCGCCGGCGCGGCGGAGCTTGCGTTCGGACTCCTCTTCACTGACGCGGGTGGCGACGGGGAGGAGGGGGTTGAGGGCCTTGGCGGTGAGGATGAGGTAGGTGTTATCGGCGTCGGTGGAGAGGGCGGCGATGAGGCCGCGGGCGCGGTCGATGCCGACGTCGCGGAGGACTTCGTCGCGGGTGGAATCGGCGGCGACGGCGAGCAGGCCGGCCTGGATGGCGCGTTCGACACGCTCCTCACTCTTGTCGACGACGAGGATGGGGACGCCGGATTTTTTGAGTTCTTCGGAGGCGCTGCGGCCGACGCGGCCGTAGCCGCAGACGATGAAATGGGATTTGAGGTTGTTAATCATGCGGCGTCTCCGCCTTTTCTGAAAGTAGCCGCTCAGCTCCAGTTCGATCATGGCCTGGGTGAGCACGCCAAAGGCGACGAGCACGGTGGCGACGCCGATGACGATGTAGAAGATGTTGAAGATGCGGCCGACGCGGCCGAGGGGAAAGATCTCGCCGTAGCCAATGGTGGTGATGGTGGTGAGCGCCATGTATACCGACTCGAACAGGGGCGCGCCGGCGAAGGTCATGTAGCCGGTGCAGCCGATGCCGATGACTGTGGCGATGGCGGCGATGATTTGGACGACGCGGCGTTTAAAGCGCGTCCATTCGGCGTCACTGCGGCGGTCGTTGATCATACGCGGCGGATAATCATCATGGTCATGTCGTCGGCCGAATCGGGGGCGAAGGTCCACTGATTGACGGCGTCGAAGACTTCGCGGAGGATCTCTTCGTTGGGCTTATTGGCAACACGCTGGACGGTTTCAATGAGGCGGTCCTCGCCGAACATTTCGTCGTAC
Source organism: Candidatus Sulfopaludibacter sp. SbA3 (assembly GCA_945860645.1). GTDB lineage: Bacteria > Acidobacteriota > Terriglobia > Bryobacterales > Bryobacteraceae. The sequence continues at coordinate 4,373 of CAMATG010000349.1, forward strand.
TCGTTTTCGGGCTCGGTGATGCCGTCGGTGTAGAGGATCAGGATATCGCCCTTCTCCAGTGTGATGCGGCTGGCGTCGTATTTGGCGAAGGGGAAGACGCCGACGACCATGCCGTTGACGTCGAGGCGGATGACTTCATTGCCGCGCAGGAGGATGGGCGGGAGGTGGCCGGCGTTGGTGGAGACGAGTTCGCCGGTTTTTTCGTTGTAGACGGAGAAGAAGAACGTGGCGTATTTCTCGGTGGTGGTGTTAGCGGCCAGGTGCTTGTTCAGTTGGGAAACCACGTTGGTGGTGGAGATTTCGCCGCCGGATTCCTGGACGGTGCGGATCTGGGCGCGGAGGGCGGATTGGATATTAGCCATTAGCAGGGCGGCGGAGATGCCCTTGCCGGCGACGTCGCCGAGAGCGATGGCGCAGTGGTGATCGTTGAACTTCTGGTAGTCGTAGTAGTCGCCGGAGACGGACTTGGCGGGGTTGAGGAGTGCGGTGATTTGCAGGCCTTCGACGTTGGGGACCGAGCGGGGATAGAGCTGTTCCTGGACCTCTTTGGCGATGTCGAGATCGGCCTGGAGACGCTCCTTTTCCTTGGCGACTTTGAGGAGACGGTCGAGATTTTCGGCCATCATGTTGTAGCTTTGGCCGAGGTTGGCGAGTTGGTCGTTGCCCTTGACGGGGATGCGGTAGGAGAAGTCGCCGGCCTGGACGCGTTGGGTACTTTCGTAGAGGTAATGCACGGCGCGGGTCATGGTGCGGGTGATGGAGATGCCGATGGCGAGAGCGATGAGTTCGACGACCAGGAACGCGATGGCGATGGCGTAGAAGACGTTGATGAGCCAGGGTTGGTCCCAATCGGCTTTCTGGGAGAAGATGACGCGGAATACCTGCGAGATGCGGGTGTGGACGCCGAGGACGGCTTTGCCTTCCTGCTTGGGTTGATCCCAGACGTAGACGCCGACGGGCATGCCCCAGAGGACCTGGAAATCGAAGAAGTTGACAGCCGGGGCGATGGCGCGGGTGGAGAGGATTTCGTTGACTTTGCCGTTGGTGTCTTCGTGGAGATGCATTTGGCGGCGACCGTCGACGGCGTTGGTGATGAAGTCGACGAGGGTGATTTCGCCTAGATTCGGGATGAGGCTTTGCAGGTATTTCTTGCGAATGGGGACGAGGAAGGTGACCTGGCCTTCCTTGGAATGGAGATGGACGCCGGAGAAGAGCAGCCCGTCTTTGAGTACGGCGCTGGTGATTTCGACGGTTTCGTCGGTGGGGTGGGTGAGGGCGGAATCGTCGGGGACGCGGAGGATGGGTTTGTTGCCCGTGGTGAGAAGGATTTCAATGCCGGGGAAGCGGGCGGCGAGGAAGTTGACGATGCGGGCCGGTGGCGGGCCGGTGGGGTCCGCGGTGGAGCGGAGCATGGCGCTGGCGCTGCCGCGGAGCGCCTCGAGATCCTGTTGGAACTCCTGGGTTACGAGATAGACGGCGACCTGTCCGGAGATGGCCCAGGCGCCGAGGAGGCCAAGTACGCCGAGCAATAAAACGGGGACGACGGCGATGAAAACGTAGCTCAGCAGCAGGCGGTTGCGCAGGCGCCATATGGCGTGGCGGACGCCCTTGCGGAGCCAGCGGAAGAGGCACCAGATGCCAACCACGAACAGCGCCATGGAGGCGATGGGCACGAGGACCGAGCCCGGCATGAGCGTGTTGAGCAGGGGGACAAGGACGAGGAGCGAGAGGGTGGCGATCTCGAGCTTGCCGAGGGCATTGCGCCAGTTGAAAGGCCGACGGGCGGGCGCGCCGCCGGCCATATCCATTTTGGAATCGGGCTGGGTCACTCGTTGCGCGTATGGGCGATGCCGGGCGCGATGTCCGGTTCGGCCATGTCCTCGGGGCTCAGGTAAAGGCGTGTCAGACCTTCGCGCAGGATGGTGAAGGCCGAATCGGGATCGTCGGCGAACTGGAAGATGTTGAGATCTTCGGGGGAGATCATGCCGTGTTTGGCGAGGGCTTCGAAGTTGAAGATCTCCTTCCAGAAGGCGCTGCCGTAGAGGATGACGATCATCTCCTTGTGCAGTTTGCGGGTCTGGACGAGGGTGAGGATTTCGAACAGTTCGTCCATGGTGCCGAAGCCGCCAGGGAAGACGACGAGAGCTTTGGCGAGATAGGCGAACCAGAATTTACGCAGGAAAAAGTAGCCGAATTCGAGCGAGAGTTCGGGGGAGATGTAGGGGTTCGGGAGTTGCTCGAACGGCAGGCGGATATTGAGGCCGATGGTCTTGCCGCCGGCTTCCATGGCGCCGCGATTGGCCGCTTCCATGATGCCGGGGCCGCCGCCGGTGGAGACGACGAAGCGGCGGTTGTGGTGGGGCAGGGAATCGCTCCACTGGGTG
>CAMATG010000350.1 GCA_945860645.1 Candidatus Sulfopaludibacter sp. SbA3
CTACGCCGTGCTGCAGGTGAACTATCGCGGCTCCAGCGGCCGCGGGCAGCAGTACACCGTCGCCATCGCCAAGGATTGGGGCAACAAAGAGGTGCTCGATCTGCTAGCCGGCGTCGATCATGTCGTCGCCAGCGGCGTGGCCGATCCCAACAAACTCGGCGTCGGCGGCTGGAGCTACGGCGGCATTTTGACCGACTATCTGATCGCCACCACCACCCGTTTCAAGGCCGCCACCAGCGGCGCGGGCGTCGCCTTCCCGTTGGCCTTCTACGGCCACGACCAGTACATCCGCCAGTACGATAACGAGATCGGCCCACCCTGGAAATCGGGGCTCGAACCGTGGCTGAAGATCAGCTATCCGTTCCTCCACGCCGACCGTATCAAGACGCCCACCATGTTCCTCTGCGGCGACAAGGACTTCAACGTCCCGCTGCTCGGCAGCGAACAGATGTACCAGGCGCTACGCAACGTGGGCACCGATTCGCAGTTGATCATCTACCCCGGCGAGAACCACGGCATCGCCAAGCCCAGCTTCCAGCGCGACCGCATGCAGCGCTACCTGGACTGGTACAAGAAGTATCTCTAGAACGTGTAGCTGAGTCCGATCATCGGCGCCACCCGGTCCCGCAGGCCGTTCTCATCGAGGGCGACCAGCAAGTTAAAGGTGACCAGGAGTTCGGTGATCGGATTCACTTTCAGGCCCAGCGAAGCGGCGTTCTGCATCAACCGCGCCCGCCGCACCTGGACGTTCGGGAAAACGGAGCCATTCGCCGCCCGGTAGTCCACCAGACGCACGCGGTTGCCCTGCAACTGCTGCTGGCCCAGATAATCGGCGGCGAAGGTGAACTTCTTCGTCACGCCCATGTCGAAGCCCACCGCGTATTGCAGTTGATCGGACTGGTTGCCCGTCGTGCCGGTCTGGAAATTGCCCGCAAGAATGGAGTTGCCGTTCCATTGATAGGCGAAATTCGCATGCGGCGAAAAGTTGCCGCGGCGCATGGATACCGCCAGGAAAGGCCGCGCGCCGAATGATCCGGCGCCCAGAAAGTTGTACTCGTCGCCCGTAGGCATCCGCGCGTCCAGGCCCGTGGCCAGCGCGCCATTCTTCCAGCGCAACGCCGTGTACTTCGCACGAACCAGGACGTCGCCGATCCCCTGCGCCGAACCGGCCGCGGAGAACGTGGCGCGGTCCTTCCCCGGGAACGCGGAGTCGAAGTAGTGAATATCGGGCTGCGTGGAGGTGCCGATGCGGCGGATGGTGGCGTCGCTAACGATCTCAATGTTGGCGCTCGCCATCGGCAGCGCCACCGAAACATCCAGCCGGTCCGATAGTCCGTAGGTGAAATAGGCCACCGTCTGGCCTACCTGAATGTCGAAGGCGTTATCGGTGGTGATGACGTCTTTCTGGAACTCGGGATTCGCCGCCGGCTGGTGCTCGAACAGCGCAGGAATTTTCTTGATGCTCAGCCCGTCCAACCGATCAAAGTTGAAGTGCTGATAGCTGACGCCGGCCAGGAACTTGTTCTTGCCGATGGTCTCGGCGCGCTCGGCGAAGATGGGGCCGAAGCTCTGCCCGGAGCGCGTGTAGACGCCCAGCGAAGAATCGAAACTATAGAGGAACCCGGAGGCCGGCGAGGGGATCGGAATCGACGTCAGCTGATTGACGATCGAACCCACCAGCGGGCTGAAATTCGATTGGAACGCGCTGGTGAAGTGGGCCGCGTGTTCGGCGTTCGGTAAAACGATACCGGTGGGGCCGTACAGGTTCGGGAACAGCGAGATCAACTTGTTGGAGGTGCCATTCGCCCCGGTCGCAGCGGGGGAGGCCGGGTCGTGCGGCCAGAGGGCCAGACCTGCAAAAAGTGCGATATATAGGAATTTCATTGGATAGTGTCTATGACCCAGGCATCCGCCTGTCGGCGTAGCTTTACGGTGACGGCCTGGTCGACAGGGCGCGGGCTGCCGCCGTCGTTCGACCGCATCTCCACTTTCAATCGGCACTTTACCGTCGCCGCTGTAGGCTCGATGGCCGGTTCGCCCGTGGGCGTGAGCGAATACCGGATCGATTTGAACTCCCGGAACGCCTGCTCCAGCCGCTTCTTATCCGCCGCGGCAAACCCGGGCCGCGCCGCCTGCATCGCCTCCACATCCTTGCTCTCGTACGCTTTGGCGTAGCGCGCGATCACTTCCAGCACGGCCGTGTTGACATTCGCCTTCTCACTGGCCTCCTGCGTCTTCAGCCACTGCAACGCCTCCTGGTGCTGCGGAAAGCGGGTCAGAAACTGACGCACGGCGCGCGCATCCGGAGCCAATTTGACGCGTTCCCACTCCAACTGCTCCAGGCGCCGGCCCGCTTCAATCGCCAGCGGATCTCCGGCGAACTTCTGCCGGAACGCCTCCAACGCCGCCGGGTCTTTCGATCCCGCCACCCGGTCCCACTCCATCGCCGCCGCCGACCGCGGCTGGAACGCAAACTCGTTCACCAAAGTCGAGATCTCCGCCGGCACCTGTTCGCCCCCGGTCGCCTGGCTGAGCTGCTGCTTAATCCGCCGCATCGCCGCGTCCAACGCGACGCCCGGCTCGCTGGCCGCGTTCACCCACGCCTCCGTAAACCGGCCGATCTCCCGCCCCGGCGCCACCGGCACCGCGCGCCCCGGCAGGTTGGCCATCGCCAGCACCAGGTTCGCCGCCCGAATGTCCATCGACGCCAATCCCGGCTCCGGAAACTTCTTTTCCAACGCCGAGTTCCCCGGCGCCTGATCCAAAATCAAAATCCCCGTCGCCAGTTTCTTGGTTTCCAGGTACCGCACCAGCCGCTTCACCGAATACGATTGATACTCGATCCCGTCCGTGCTCCCCGGCGCGTACCCCACGGGAAGCAGGTAGTTCTCCCCCATGTCCTGCACCGCGTACCCGGCAAAGTAGAACACCGCGACGTCGTTGGGCTGCAACTGCTGCAAAAACTGGCTGATCTCCCGGCCCAGCGCCTCGGCTTCCACATTGATCGCCGGCGCCACCTGGAACTGGCTCGCCGTCAGCGCCCGGGCCATGGCGCGCGCGCTGGCCGTCGCCTGCGCCGCCACGGGCACGTTCTTATAGTCGCCGTTGCCGATAACGAGCGCACGCCGCGTCTGCCCAGCCAACGCCAGTCCAGCCCACAGCAATAGGACGAAGCCCGTTCTCAACGCGTCTGCTCCCGCCAGAGGACCGTGAAGGTGGAGACGTCGTGACCGGATTGGTTTACCAGTATCAGCCGGAAGCCGTTCGCGGCGGCAGGTTGCTGCATCACCCGAATATCGGCAGGACGGACCTCAACCTGTACAGGGACCCCGGCGGGAAGACTGTTTCCGGATATCGAACCCATACGAACGCGATTGCGCACTATGACCAGCCGTTCCCCGGCTGGCAGCGCCCCGGACCAGGCGAACCGCCCCTCCGGCGAACCCATATAAGATGTGGCCGGCTGATCGGGCCCCGGATCGGGCGCGGCCGCAACCACCGGCGGGGGCTTGGGCGGCTCGACCTTCGGCTCCGGCGTCTTCGGCTTGTTTTCCTTTTTAACCGCTTTATCCACCGCTACCGGCTCTGCCGGCTTCACCGGTCCCGGCCGCGGCGGCGCCGCTTCGGGGACCACTGTGGCGACAGAGGGCGGAGGCGCCGGACTAGCCACCGGCGCTTGGTGGCTTCGCGAATAGACATACGCCGCCAACGCGATGCTACAGGCCAACGCCAGTCCAGCTTTCACCGCAGCGCCACTCGACTGTGGTGTTAAAGTTTGGGACTTGTTTTCAGCAGTTTGTGTGGGAACCGCCACCGGGACTTGGAGCGTCGGCTCGCGCCGGATCAACGCCGCCTCCAGTGCGTCCACGAAGGCGGTACAACTTTCGTATCGCTCGGTGGCTTCCTTATGAAGCACCTTCCGCAAAATGGACGCCGCCGGTTCCCCAACCGCCGCATTGATCTCCGCCGCCGACGGCGGTTCCACCGATAAAATCTGGTGAATCAGGCCGGGCAGGGAATCGGCATTGAACGGTTTCCGCCCCGTCACCATCTCAAAGGCGATCACGCCCAGCGAAAACTGGTCGCTCCGCCCGTTCAGCGGCTTGGTCAGGATCTGCTCCGGCGACATATAGGCCGGCGTTCCGATTGCCACCCCGGTCGTGGTCATTGTCGTCGATTCCAATATCTTCGCGACACCGAAATCGGAAATCTTCGCGTGGCCCGTCGACGAAACCAGAATGTTCGCCGGCTTCACGTCCCGGTGGATAATCCCTTTCGAATTAGCGAAGTCCAGCCCGCTCGCCACCTCGCGCAGCAGCTGGATCACCCGCGGGAACTCGAGCGCTCCGCCGTTCATCATCGTGTCCAGAGGCGGCCCGTCCACGTACTCCATGACGAAGTAGGTGACGTCGCTCTCTTCCCCCAACTCGTACACAGTCACAATCGCCGGGTGGTTCAACGACCCCGCCGACTGGGCTTCCCGCTCCAACCGCGTCTTTAATTCCTGCCCGCCCGACGAACCTTGCAACTCCCTGGTCAGAATCGTTTTGATCGCCACCAACCGGTTCATTTTCAGATCCCGGCCCAGGTACACGATCCCGCAACCCCCTCGGCCGAGTTCCCCTTCTACGGTATAGCGACCAATCCTGTCCATGTCCCTAGTTGAATACGGAGTTGACTACGTAGTTGTAGTACTAGTCTAGCTGAACCTCATCCACCAGCAAATCAATAATTTACAAAATAATCCACTTCCGGGAGGGGCACAGCACTAGCCGCCGGTGGTGGTACTTTCCTCCTGGGGTGGGTTCCACCCGCCACTAGTGACACGGGGCCGATTGTCACACTTCATGAAGACCGCTTTTGTCCGCGTTCGAAGCAAAAAGTTTCAGACTCTAACCGGTTTGCTAGTAGTTTTATGGGATTTTTGTTGACACAAATGTATGCCCCGGCTACTATTAGCTAACGCTCTGGTGTAGTCAATTTAACAACTCTCAGAAGGTGTAACTATGGGTCCCTGCACGACCTTCCACATTGGCGATAAGGTGGTTTACCCCAACCATGGTGTTGGGACGATCGAGAATATTAGCACTCGCAACTTTGGCGCCCAGGTGGAGCGCTTCTACCTGTTGCGACTGAGCTACAACAGCATGACCGTCATGGTCCCCTTCAGCCACGCCGGCGATGTAGGCCTACGCAAGGTGACTAAAGGTACTGAGGTCAATCGAATTCTCACCTTCCTCGCCACCGGCGAAGTGAAGCGCACGCAGGACTGGAAGGATCGGTTCAAGGAGAACTCTGAGAAGATGCGCGTCGGCGGCCTCATGGGCCTCGCCGAAGTGTTCAAGGAACTGGTGATCCTCCAGACCGCCAAGCCCCTCTCGTTCCGCGAAAAGAAAATGCTCGACTGCGCCCGCCGCATGTTGATCACCGAAGTCTCCATCGCGCGCGCCATCGTCGAACGCGAATCCATCGACCTGCTCACCCGCTCCCTGGCCAAGGCGAATCTGCCAATGCCGGTGGCGATGTAATTGTCCGCCCCTTGCGGATCACAGCCGTAGAAACTCTCTACCTGGCCGGCGGCATCACGGTGCACGCCGGCCCTATCCAGTGGCTCTGGGTAAAGATTCATACCGAAGACGGCCTCTACGGCCTGGGCGAGACGTATCCTGCCCCGGGCGCCGAAGAGGCCGTTATTCATGGTCGCCTCGCCGCGCGCCTGCTGGGCCAGGACGCCGGCCGCATCGAAGGCCTCTGGGCGTCGATGTTCGACGCCGTGTCCTACTCCGGTTGGGCCGGTGCCGAGATGCGCGCCATCAGCGCCGTCGATACCGCGCTGTGGGACCTGAAGGGCAAGGCGCTCAATACGCCCTGCTACGAACTGCTCGGCGGCGCCACGCGCGACCGCATCCGCACCTACAACACCTGCTACGACCACATCTCGTTTAACGACGAACCCGTCCGCCTCGCCGAAAGCCTGCTGGACTCCGGCATCCGCGGCATGAAGATCTGGCCCTTCGACTCCATCGCCAAGGTCACCGGTGGCAACTACATCACCCCCACGCAGATCAAGGAAGCCATCCGCCCCCTCCGCCTGATCAAAGAAAAATTCGGCGCCCAGATGGAAGTGGCCATGGAGTTCCACGGCTACTGGTCGCTGCCCTGCGCGATTCAGATCGCCAAAGCCTGCGAAGAGTTCCAACCCATGTGGCTCGAAGAGATGCTCGGCCAGGACAACATGGCCGCCTACCGCGAACTGGCCTCATCGACCCATCTCCCCCTAACCATCAGCGAACGCCTGATGACCACCTGGCAGTACCGCGAACTCCTCGCCAACGGCGCCGCCCGCGTGGTGATGCCAGACGTCGCCTGGTGCGGCGGCCTCACCCAAGCCAAGAAAATCGCCGACATGGGCGCCGCCCACTACCTGCCCGTGGCCCCGCACAACTGCGGAGGCCCCATTCTCCACGCCGCGACGATGCACCTGGCCGCAGCCGTGCCCAATCTCTACATCGCCGAGTCCGTCCGCCGTCATTATGCCGACGAATACATCCCCATCGTCGGCGAACTCGCCATCCCCAAAGACGGCTTCTTCGATCTCCCCAACGGCCCCGGCCTCGGCATGGACTTGGCTCCAGAAGTGCTCACCCGCCCGGGCCTCCACCGCCGCGTCAGCGAGTAACCACTACTCCTGCAACAACTTCAAAAAACTCTCCGTAGCCCCGTTCAACTTCCTCTTCCGCCGGTGCAAAATCCCC
>CAMATG010000351.1 GCA_945860645.1 Candidatus Sulfopaludibacter sp. SbA3
GTGGGGGAGGATTCGATCGTGGCGGGGATGCGGGAGATCCACCGGCATGCGGGGTTGGTGGTGGAGCCATCGGGGGCGGTGGGGGTGGCGGCGTTGTTGGAAAATCCAGAGATGTTTCGCGGACAGCGGGTGGGGACGATTTTGTGCGGGGGGAATCTGACGGGCGAGCAGATGCGGGAATGGCTGGGGTTGGGGTAGGACAATTCCTTGGTGACAGTCACGTAGGAAGTTACGGCGGGCAAGCCTAGGAAATTACTGGAGGGCGCGTCGGACGGCCTTGAGCAGGGCGGCTTGTTGTTCGGCGCGGGTCAGGCCGGGTTCGCCGTCGAGGAGTTGGTGGCGGTAGTAACCGAATTGGACGTGGTTGGCGCCGGGGATTTCCACCCAAGTGGTGGATTTGGGGAGCAGCGCGGCGTTGGCGCGGGTTGCCTCCGGGGTGGCGATGCCGTCGTGGGTGCCCATGATTTTGGTGACCTGGAGGGGGGAGGCGGAAAGGTCGAAGTCGCGAGGGTGGGTGGTGCCGATGAGGATAAGACCAGCGATACTGGATTGCGACTCGCGGGCGAAGCGGGCGGAGAGCATCGCACCGCGAGAGTGGCCGACGAGGTACCAGCGGGTATCAGGGTTAGCTTTCAGAATGGCCGAGACGCGGTGGAAGACTTCCGTGATTTGGGATTCCAGGAATGCAACGCGCAGCGGGAGGCGCACGAGGTGGGCCGGGTTGCCGGCGGCGGCGAGATTTTTGAGCAGAGGCGCGTAGGCGTCCGGATCCACCATGCCGCCGGGAAGAAAGATGACGCCGGTGGCGCGGCGCGATTGACGCGGCTGGAAGTGGATGGCCGTGTCGTCCGAGGTTACTTTGACGGCGGAGTTAGTAAGTAAAACGCCGGCGGGCAGGTCTGTGGACTGGTAGCCAATCACCATCCAGCTGGTGAATGTAATTCCAAAGGCGACAAAGCCAAGACGGACAAATGGATGACGGCCCACCAACTTAGGCTAGCTGATATTGACGCCGATCGGGCAGCAGGCGGCGGAACATGGCGGCGGGCGGTTCCGATTGCACGGAGCAGCGACGGCCCTGCGAGAGGCCATCGACGCTAACGTGGGTGCCGTTGACCGAGACGCGATAGGCCATTTCGGCGCCGGATTCGCGGGCAAGGGACTCAAGCGGCCAGTCGCTATTGGCGACCATGCGGATGCCGCCTTCGCGAGCGATTAGAACGGTCCAGGCGGATTCACTGCATCCGGCCTGGACCGCGGACCGGCCCCCCTCTAAGATTCGCGCCGCATTGTCGAGGAACCGGTCCATGTAAAGCTCTTCGGAATTTACGGGGCAACCTTGCAACGTATAATGCAAGCATGCTTCGGGTACTTTCGCTATTCGGTTGTTGCGCGCTGCTGCTGCCGGCTCAGGTGAAGCGGCCGGCGGGGTCGTTTGAGAACGACCGGATCATGGTGGAATCGACCATCCACCGGGACCGAGAGGAGCTGAAAAAGATGATTGGCCACGACTTCGACGGGTCAGTGGCGGTGGTGGAGATCACGGTGACTCCGCGCGGGGGCGAGGCGTTGGACCTGGAGCGCGAGGACTGGATTCTGTTTTCGAATAAAGACGCGCAGAAGGGACCGGCGTTCCACCCGAGCCAGTTGGCGGGGCAAGGCGCGATTGTGGTGAAAGAGCAGCGCGGCGGCGGGGGCGTGATGGCCGGGGACAACCCGAACGCGCCGGTGATTGGCGGGATTCCGGGAACGGGCGGGCGGCCGGGACGGATGGGAAACGGTGGGGGCGGCGTGGGAAATTCGGCATCGCAAACCGTGGAGAACAAGATCGAGGCGAAGAACGACACGACGGTGAACCCGGTGTTGGCGACGTTGAAAGAAAAAGAGTTACGTTACGGCAAGACGATGAAGCCGGTGAAGGGGCTGCTGTACTTTTCGCTCGACGGAAAGCACAAACCGAAGGACCTGGAACTGTGGTATCGCGGTCCGGCGGGCAAGTTCGTAATATCCTATAAACCGTAATGCACATTAACGAACTGGACACGCCGGCGCTCGTCATCGATTTGGACGTGATGGAGCGCAATCTGAGCCGGATGGCCGATTACGCGCGGGAACACGGGCTGCAACTGCGGCCGCATACGAAGACGCATAAGACGCCGGCGCTGGGCGCGCGGCAGTTGGAGCATGGCGCCGTGGGCCTGACGGTGGCCAAGGTAAGCGAGGCGGAGGTGATGCTGGCCTCCGGCGTGCAGGACCTGCTGATTGCCTACCCGATTTTCGGCGCCGAAAAGATGCGCCGGCTGGTGGACGTGGCGAAGAAGGCGCGCGTGACGGTTTCCGTGGATAGCGTGGAGGCGGCTCGGCCGATTTCCGAGGCGGCGGCGGCGGCCGGGGTGACGGTGGGAGTGTTGGCCGAAGTCGACGCCGGGTTGCACCGGGTGGGCGTGCAGCCGGAAGGGTTCGTAGACTTGCTGCGCGGATTGGCGGCGTTACCGGGAATCGAGTTGCGCGGCATGGCGTTCTACCCGGGCCACATCAAGAACCAGGACCTGGACGCGCTGGCTGCGTTATCGACTCTGATTTCCGGGCTGATTGCCGAGGCCAAGGCGGCGGGGTTCGAGTTGCCGATCGTCTCCGGCGGCTCGACGCCCACCGAATGGCATTCGCACGAGGTGGCCGGGATGACCGAGATGCGGCCGGGCACCTACATATTCAACGACCGGAACACGATCTTCTCCGGTGCTTGCACGGCGGAAGATTGCGCGGCGACGATCATTGCCACCGTGGTTTCGACCTCGGTGCCAGGGCAGTTCGTCATCGACGGCGGATCGAAGACGTTCTCCAGCGACCGGACGGCGGTGGACGGGTTCGGCGGCATTCTGGATGCGCCGGACGCACTTTTCGAAAAGATGAACGAAGAGCACGGGTACGTGAAGCACGCCGGGCACGGGCGGAAGGTGGGCGACCGGGTGCGGATCGTGCCCAATCACATCTGCGTGGCGGTGAATTTGCACGAGCAAATTTATGGCGTTCGCGGTGACCAGGTAGTGGAAACCTGGACCGTGGACGGGCGCGGGAAGCTGCAATAGACGCAAAAAGGCGGGCCCGACCGGCCCGCCTTTTCCGTTTGGAGTTGAATCCGGTAGCGAACTACTCGGAGATCTTTTCGACGTGGACCGAGTCACCGTCCACCTTGCCGGTGATGGTAACGGCCTTGCCGTAGAACTTTTCGCCAACCGCGTCGGCGTTGTGGATCTTGATTACTTTGCCGTCGGCGGTGACGAGGACGGGCGAACCGCCCTTGCCGATGCAGCTCTTCACGCAGCCGGCATTTTCCTTACCGGGGCCGTGCTTGGCGCCGCAACCGGAATCGGAGATCGAACCCTTGAGTTCGGCACCGAAAACGCCCATCGCAGCGATGGACATGACCAGAATCAGCTTCTTCATATTGTTTATCTCCCTGGAACTCGGACCGGGTTGGTCCTTAATCTCGAACTATACTCCACGTACGAGGTGGTACGCAACCATCTTATACGCAGCCGGACTGAAATCAGATGTCGAAATCAGATGCCGCGTTGCAAAGAGATTGACCCGTTGGAGGTGCTGAGGTCGAGCAGAGCGCCGCCGTTGCCGACTTTTCCTTCTATCCGCTTCTTGGTCACCTCGCCGCGCACGTCGAAATCGCTGCGCACGGAAGAGCCGGAGGTGCGGGCGGCGACTTGGAAGTTCGAATTGGACGGGAGCTTCACTTCGATGCTGCCATTGGAGGTGGAGGCGCGGACATCGTTTTTGAGCGCCGTGGGAAGACGGAGTTCAATGCCGCCGTTGGTGGTGGAGAAGCGCATCTTGCGGTCGTCGACGGAGCGGGTCATGGAGGCGACGATGGAGCCATTGGTGGTGCTGGCATCCATGGCGCCTTCGATGCCGCCGAGGCGGACGCGACCGTTGGTGGTGCGGGCGGTGACGTTGCCGGTGACATCCTGGCACTCGATGGCGCCATTGGTGGAAGTGGCCGAGACGGCGCCGTTGACGGTAGCGACGCGGACGGAACCGTTGGTGGTGCGGACGGTGGCGCCGCCGTCGATGCCGGTGACGCGGATGGAGCCGTTGGTGCTTTTGACGAGTTCGACGATGGCCTGTTTGGGGACGCGGATCTGGTAGCGGGCGCCGGTGTTGCCGTGACGATCGAGCGGGGGGACGGTGCGGATGCTGATGGAGTCGGCACCGCGGGAGATGTCGATTTTGATGTCTTTGAGGCGGTCCTTCGAGTTGGCGAAGCGGGCGCCATCGATCTCGATTTTGGGCTGGTCCCAGGCGCTGATTTCGACGGCGCCGTTGTAGGTGTCGAGCAGCAGGCGGCTGCCGGGTTTGAAGTCGTAGGAGTAATGGAACGGCTCCTCCTCCTTCGGTCCCATGTGGACGTCGTCAATATCGATATCGCAGCCGGCGAGCCCGAGGGTTGCGGCGAGAAGGGCGTAGGCGAGAGGGTTCCGCATGCCAGGGAATACGAAGCAGGATGTAAAAAGTTCCATGGTATTCTGAGGCTTACGCCCTCCTGCCCTCCGGCCCCGTTCATTCCAGAAGGTAAACACCGACATACATGAAGAAACTGCTTGCACTTAACCGTGGCGAGATTGCCATTCGTATTCTCCGCGCCGCCAATGAATTGGGCCTGAAAACGGTCGCTGTGTATTCAAAGGAAGACCGGCTGAGCTTGCACCGGTTTAAGGCGGACGAAGCCTATGAAGTGGGCCAGGGAATGGGCCCCGTGCAGGCCTATTTAGACGTCGATGGGATCTGCGCGCTGGCCGCGGCCAAGGGTGTGGACGCGATCCATCCCGGGTATGGGTTTCTGTCCGAGAACCCGGCGCTGCCGCGTGCGTGCGAGAAGTACGGTTTGACGTTCGTGGGCCCGCGCGCCGAACTGCTGGAGATGCTGGGCGATAAGACGGCCGCCCGCGCATTGGCGCAGAAGGCGGGGGTTCCGGTGATTCCGGGCACGCCGGAGCCGGTTACTGATATGAAGAAGGCGGCTGAGATGGCCGCGGAGATCGGGTTCCCGGTCATCATCAAGGCGGCGTTCGGCGGCGGGGGCCGCGGGATGCGCGTGGTGCTGGAACCGTCGGAACTGGAAGGCAGGTTGGCGGAGGCGCAGGCCGAAGCGGCGGCGGCGTTCGGTAATGGCGCGGTTTTCATTGAGCGCTACATTCGGCGGCCGCGGCACGTGGAAGTGCAGATCATGGCCGACATGCACGGCAACATTCTGCATCTGCATGAGCGGGATTGCTCCGTGCAGCGGCGGCACCAGAAGGTGGTGGAGGTGGCGCCGGCGATCGGGCTCGACAACCGGATTCGCCGCGAACTGGCCGATGCGGCGGTGGCACTGGCGCGGACGGCGCGGTACGAGAACGCCGGGACCGTCGAGTTCCTGGTGGATTCCGACACCGGCGAGTGGTTCTTCATTGAAGTGAACCCGCGCGTCCAGGTGGAGCACACAGTTACCGAGTTGGTGACCGGTATTGACATTGTCCAGACGCAGATCCTGATTGCGCAGGGCCACACACTGCACGGCAGTAAGATCAACTTACCGGCGCAGGAAGATGTACCGTTGCATGGGACGGCTCTGCAATGCCGTGTGACGACGGAAGATCCGGCGAATAACTTCCTGCCTGATTATGGGAAGTTACAGACGTATCGCTCCCCGGCCGGCTTTGGCATTCGATTGGACGGCGCCAGCGCCTACGGCGGCGCGGTGATCACGCCATTCTATGACTCGCTGCTGGTGAAGGTAACCAGTTGGGGCCGCACGTTCCCGGAAGCCTGCAGCCGCATGGACCGCGCTCTGCGCGAGTTCCGTATCCGCGGGGTGAAAACGAATATTCCGTTCGTCGAGAACGTCGTCAACCATCCGGATTTCCAGAACGGCACGGTGACCACGAACTGGCTGGCGGAAACGCCGGCGCTGTTCAAATTCACCACGCGAAAGGACCGCGCGACGCGGGTCCTTTCTTATCTAGCTGAAGTGAATGTGAACGGCAATCCGGAGGTGAAGGGGCGAGTCATTCCGGCCGTCTGTAAACCCGCTCCGATTCCGCCCGCGAACCCGCTGGCACCGCCGCCGGGCACCAAGCAGTTACTGGACAAGATGGGCCCGGATAAGTTCGCCGCGTGGCTGCGCTCGCAGAAGCGGTTGTTACTCACGGACACGACGATGCGCGACGCGCACCAGTCGCTGTTCGCTACGCGGGCGCGTACGTATGACATGCACCAGATCGCCAACTTTGCCGCCCACGAAATGAGCGGGCTGTTCAGTTTGGAAATGTGGGGCGGGGCTACGTTCGACGTCTCCATGCGGTTCCTGCTGGAGGATCCCTGGGAGCGGCTGCGCCTGCTGCGCGCGGCGATTCCGAACATCTGTTTCCAGATGCTGTTGCGCGCGTCGAACGCGGTGGGCTACACGGCCTATCCGGATAACGTGGTCCGCGAATTCATCTATGGCTCCGCGGAAAACGGAATGGATATCTTCCGTGTGTTTGACTCGCTAAATTGGCTCCCGAACATGAAGGTGCCGATGGAAGCGGTGCGGAAGGCAAATAAGGTTTGTGAGGCCGCCGTATGTTACACCGGCGACATCATGGATCCGAAGCGCGATAAGTACTCGCTCGCCTATTACGTGAAGATGGCGAAGGAGTTGGAGAAGATGGGCGCGCATATCCTGGCGATT
>CAMATG010000352.1 GCA_945860645.1 Candidatus Sulfopaludibacter sp. SbA3
GCCGTTCCCACAACCCCCGCCGCTCCCGGAACCACGCCTCCGCCAGCGCCAGCCCCGCCGGCTCAATCCGGCACGTGCGCACCCGTCCCAACTTCTCCGTCCGCACCAACCCGCTCTCTTCCAAAATCTGCAAATGTTGCAACACCGCCGCCAGCGACATCGCAAACGGCTCCGCCAGCCCCGATACCGACATCGGCCCCGTGCTCAACCGCTCCACCATCGCCTGTCGCGTCGGGTCCCCCAGCGCGTGAAAGACCCGATGCACCTGGCCCGTCATCACGCCCCCAGCACGCCCGCCAACTGCCCCAACAGCGCCGTCCACCCGTGCTTCCGAATCTCCGGCCCGTCCGAATACGGAAAGTAAGCCCCCTGCTCCGTAAACACCAACAAAGTCCCCGTCCCCGTCCCCGTCGCCCGCAACTCGAACGTCGCCATCGACGCCGAAAACCGCCGCTCCCCCATATTCATCGTGTACGCCAGCACCACCCGCTCCTCCGGAACAATGTCCAGATAGGTCGTGCGATTGGTCACTACAATATTCGGAATCGGCGACTCCTCCCCCGCCCGGAAACTCGTCACATCTGTCCCGCCCACCCGGAAGTCCATCGTGAACTCCTCCACCGTGGACTTCTCCCCATCGGCAAACCACCGCCGCTTCAATTCCGGCTCGGAAAGCGCCGCAAACACCCGCTCCCGCGTCGCCGCGTACTCCCGCTCAATCGTAAATGTGCTGTGAATCACCGTCGGTTCGCTCATGCAAAAAGGATCTCCAATACTAAAGTAGTTGCTTTAGTATTGGAGATCCCCGGATCCACTGTCAAGCGAAAGCCGTTACTTCCGCGCCGCCAGCTTCACCTTCGGCACCGACAGGTAGCCAGTCACCTTGTCCTTGCCCACGTCGTTGATCACAACTTCAAACGGCGTCCGCGCCTGCGACGTGTAGAACTGCACCGGCTCGTTCATGCTGCGGTCTTTCTTCTCAATCCGCCGGTCGTCGGCAATCACGTCCATCGTGAACCGGCTCCGCTTCACATCGGCCTTCTTCAGTGCCAACTGAATCCCGCCCACCTTCTGCGGCGCCTGCGCGTTCTTGTTCAATGTGAACTCAAAATACTCCCGATCCCCCAGCTTCTTCAGCGCGTCCAGCTCACTCGCGTTGGTGGCGATCAGCCCGCTCATCACGCCCATGTCGCCATTCACCCGGCGCAAATCCGTAATGGTTTTGTCCAACTCAGTCTTCGTCGCCGCCACCTCGGTCTTCACCGTGCCCACTTCACCCTGAATGCCGCTCAGCGTCTCCTTCACCTCGGTCGATTTGGTCTCGGAGTCCTTCTGCAGCTCCACCAGTTGCGACGACAACTGCTCACTCTGTTCGCTCAGCGCGGCCAACTGCTTCACGGTCTGCTTCCGCACGGAGGTCTCGGCCCGCGCGGCATGGCTCTTGGCGGACAAGTCAGCTGCGGCCAGCTCCTTGGCCATCTGTTCATTCACCTGCGCCAACTCGGCCTCGGCCTGCTTCCGCACGGCCGAAACAGACTCGCCCATCTCGCCGCGCATCGCGGCCATCTCTTGCCGGGTCCGCGCCAGTTCATCACGTACGGACGCACCCTGGAACCACAGACCGCCGAGGGCAGCCGCCACCAACGTGCCAGCCGCAATCTTGCCGGCGACGCCCTTGCGCTGATCCGGGAACGGCGGCGGAGTCGTCGGGTTATTGGAAGTGGGATTGGTATTCATGTGGAATGTGCTCCTTTTCGAGTCGGTCCGCGTGTCGCGGTACAAACTCTGAGTTGCATTCCGTGCGCCAAACCCATAAGTCGTCTGAATCCAACAAAATGGCCTTCTCGCCCGGCAATTCTTACCGGGACTGTCTAATTCGCGAACGGCGAACCGTCCGCCAATCGAACACCCCCACCGAACCGCACCCCTACCGAACCGCGCGCGTCAGGGGCTGTGAAAAAATCCCCATACGTCACTCCTCGCCCGAATTCGGGAGATGCAAAATCATTCGACCGGTCGCAAAAACGCGTTCTCGGGCCTCCAGTGGGGGCATGAACTCGCTGGAAATCCGAAACTTTTCGGTCGTAGGGTCTTTTCACACCCCGTCAGCAAGCGGCGCTACTCCCCCCACCCTCAACTTTACTCTTGCCAATCCGCCAAACCTATGGCAAATTCATCTCTGGCTCCCGCGGCTGCTGACCGGGGATCCACCACAGATTCGGCTATCCTCGCGTTCCCACCCCCCCGGCGCCAACGCGCCAATTTGAGGATGCGCCATGCAGCAGAAACTGCTCCAAAGGGTGAATGCCACCCAACTCCGTCTCTCGGCGGAGCCATCATTTCCCGTCCGCGTTTTCGCCAATGAGTCGGTGCCGATCGAGCGGCAAGCCGTCGACGAACTCCTATCAGTGCTCGATTGCCAACGAACCCTGGACCGTCAGTCCAGCGGCCGTATCGAAGCCGTAGCCATCACGCCCGACTTTCACAAAGGCGCCGGCATCCCCATCGGCACCGTTCTCCAAACCCGGGACGTCCTGTTCCCGCAAGCCATCGGCAACGACATCAACTGCGGCATGCGCCTCCACACCACAAACATCGACGCCGCCGATCTCGCCGCCCGCCTGCCCCAATGGGAACCCGCCGCCCGCCGCGTATTCTTCGAAGGCGGCCGCCAGATTCCGATGACCGCCGCCGACCGCGAATCGTTGCTCTCCGGTGGCCTCTCCGCCCTCTTCGCCGCCGCACCCTGGAGCCGTCACGGAGGCCTATGGCAAACGGTGGCAGCGCAAGAGTGGCCCGCGCAGCTAGACCACATCGAGCGCCACGGCTCGCTCTCCTGCAACGTCTCGGAGGCATTCCACGACTGGCTAGGCCAGTCGCGGGCGTCCTCGTACGACGATCAAACCGGCTCCATCGGTGGCGGCAATCACTTCGTCGAGATCCAGCGCGTGGAGCGAATCCTCGACCGCCACACCGCCTACGCCTGGGGACTGCGCGAAGGGGCCGTGACGGTAATGATCCACTCGGGCTCCGTCGGCCTCGGCCACATCGCCGGCCGCTGGATCCGCGAACTGGTGAAGTCCTATTACCCGAGCAAAATCGCGCATCCCGAAAACGGCATCTACCCGCTCGCCCCCGATGACCCCGCGTTCTGGAACCTGCTCCACAACGCCGCCAACTTCGCCTTTGCCAACCGGCTCTTCCTGGCCGCCGCCGCCATCGCGTCGCTGGAATCGGTCCTCGGCCCCTGCCACGCGCCATTGGTCTACGATTCGCCCCACAACCTCGTCTGGCCCACCGCCGATGGCGCCTGGCTCCACCGCAAAGGCGCCACCCCCGCCCGCGGCCCGGAGGCGATGGCGGGGACGCCATTCCAGCCTTGGGGCGAGCCGGTCCTGGTGCCCGGTTCCATGGGCGCATCAAGCTTCGTGCTAGCCGGCCAAGGCCACGCCGAGGCGTTGGAAAGCGCCAGCCACGGCGCAGGCCGGGCGCTCTCCCGGGGCGACGCCATGCGCACCGCCAAGAGCGAGTTCGACGCCTTCCGCGCCGCATTCCGCATCGTCACTCCGCTCGACCTGAACCGCCCCGATCTCCGCGGCCGTCCAGACATCACGACCCGAAAGGTGGAGCAACTCCGCGCCGAAGGTCCCCACGCCTACAAAGGCATCCGCGCCATCATCGACACGCTCTCCGCCGCCGGCATCGCCCGCCCCGTCGCCGAACTGGTCCCGCTGGCTACCGTCAAAGGGTAGCCAGCGGGGAGAGACCTGGTCCTGCGAAAACAGCCGGCCAGGCTGTCAATTTCCCACTGCTTTGCGCAATCCTGTCGCGATCCCGCTTTCCACCGCAATCTGGTGTCGCGACGCCAAAAGCCCCATCCATTGTAGGTTGTCGAACCCGTTGCGCAATCGTCGGTTTTCGCAATCCCCGGGACCGTGCGATGAGACGAACGGATGCACTCTACATTGCGCCATTGATCGTGAGTGACGGGCGCGTTCTCCCGGAAGGGAACTTGGCCCAACCACCACTACTGGCAAGCCGTTTACGGATACGTGACATGCGAAAGCGAGCCCTTCTTCTGCACGGTAGACTCAAGTTCGGAGGATATAGATGGATTCGGTGGGAGCAGAGAATGCGGCGGCGGAGTGGAAAGAAGGTGCTCGGCAAATCAATGAATGTGAGTATCTGTTTGTCGAGAGTGTTCGCGAGTCCGAAGCGCTAACACTCGAGTTGACTGTGACCGAGGCAAAGCCACAAGCCCAAATCTTTATCCCAAGAGACGGGGGCGTGTCCGAGGAACTGCGGGTTGGAGGCAGACCAATCGAGACGGACCTGTCTTGCCGGATGTTCCGATTGATCTTCGACCGGAACCAGATGGTTTCCTACACTGTGCTAAACGAGTCTTACGGCACCTATCCAGCGACTCCAGAACAGTTTACTGGTAGGCTGTTTCGCGTCTTCTCGTGGTCCCACTTGCTAGAGTTCACGAAGCGGACAACTTGCGCATCCGATGAATATCCCGGCACTTTACAGCACTACCAGATCGCCTGTCTAAATCACATCATCGATGTGATCTGCACAGGACCGCCTAGAATTGCCATCGAAAATGGCGTTGCCTGCGTAATGCAGTAGGCAATTGCATATTTTTCAGCTCTCCAGCGGTCCACTTGCATGTAACGTCGGCCAACCGCCAACGTGCCCCCGCAGCGGCGTTTTTGGGAAATAGCTGCACCGGGGAAGTCGCAAGGTCGTTATCCAGCCAGCACGCGGCCCGACGCCGTAGCGAGCAACAGGATCAAATCGGAAACGGTCCTCGTCTCCTGCTGCCTATGCCGTTGATCGTTCCTCAATCGAATCGGCACCCTGCAAGTTCCTGTCCACATTGGGGTTGAGGCTCCACTTGGACTTGGTAAAGCCGTCCGGCGGCATCTCGATTTTGATCGGCTATGATGGGGACGAGGACGGTTGGTCATGTCAGAGCAAGTTCAATCTATCGTTGAGGCGGTTCGGCGTCTGGACGCTACGCAGCGCCGGGAGTTGACGGTCGCTCTTGCGGCCATTGAGCTTTCTGCGTCAGATGTCTCCAGTAGCCGGAAGCAACTGGTCGAGTCAATCAGGGGCAAGTACCGGCACATTCCAACATCGAGTGAGTCCTTCATGAACCGTAAGAAGGAAGAGACCGTCCAGGAATCCCGTCTGTGATTTTCGTTCTTGACGCAAGCGCAATGATCGCCTACCTTCGGGATGAACCAGGCGCCGGTGTCGTCGCCGAGGCTCTTCTCGATCCAGCGTCGAAATGCCATGCTCATGCACTCAACCTCTGTGAAGTCTTCTATGACTTTCACAGGGCGTCTGGTCGGCAGGAGGCTCTAGCAGCAATTTCTGACTTAGCACAGGTCGGAGTGATAGAGGACGCAAATCTCCCTGCCCTTGTATGGCAAGCGGCTGGCACACTGAAAGCGAACCTCCGTCGTGTCTCTTTGGCTGATTGCTTCGCCATCGAATTGGCAGCGCGCCTGAAGGCCACGATTCTTACTGCGGATCATCACGAATTCGATGCTCTTGCCGCGCAGCCTGAGTATACGATCAGGTTCATTCGCTGACCTGCCACCTGAGCCGTGAACATGGGTAACCGCGTCGCCAGTTTGCGGGTTCTATGTCATCACTAGCGACCGGGAGTTCAACGATCGATAGAATCTAACCGACTGTCGAGTGGCTATGATCATCCTAAGGAGCGAACAGCGGGTAATTAAGCCGCATGGTAGAGGGGAATCCGCCAAGGACACGAATTCCCCCCGAAATCCCTCAATACACCCGCATCGACTGCGGTGCCCCACGCAGATTCCCGCGCGAGTTCCGCCGGAAGTCCCGCTCATCCCCGGTCACTTCCACCGAATTCCCCCGAAACTCCTCGCGGTCGAAAACCTGCACACCCGTCGCCCGGCCGAAAAACTTCACCGACCCGATATCGGTAAACGTCGAGTTCCAACGCGGCCGTCCGCTCCGCACCGTCGCGCACACCGCGTCCCCACGGAAATCCCGCTCCCGGTAAAAACAAACGCCATCACCGTCCATCTTCGTCATCCGGTCCCGGTCGTCGAAGTAAACGCCATCCGCATCGCGCTGCGTCCCGCCACCGGCCGTCTGGCCATCGTAACGGCTCACCCCGCCGCGCCCCGGTTGCTTGGCCGGCAAATCATACCGCCCGCTGCTGTTATTCGAATTCCCGCCAAAATTCCCCTGCGCCGCCTGGAACTGCCACTCCTGATTCTCCTCGCCGTTTCGCCCATACGAGTTGATCTTCGTCCCGTTATTCTTCGAACCGTTCGGAATATCGACGGCCTTCCCATTCCGGTTCACCAGAATCGCCGTCGTGTTTTCGGAGCTTTCAAACCGCCACTGCTGCTTCGGCGAATTGTTGAACGGCTCAGCAATCAGAGGAGACGAGTTCCGGTCATCGGCCACCGCCAGCGCGTTCCCGTTCATCACATTGCGGATGAAGTAAAACCCGCCCCCGGCGTCGACAATGTCCCACGTCTGATTGTCCGTATGCCGCGATTCGTACTGAATGATCGTCCGCCGGTCGTTTCGATCCATGTCCAATACCTTCCGCGACAACGGGGCGTAGATCTCATACTGCCCCGGTCCCCGGAAACCGCCCTGCGCCATCAGCGCCATCGATGCCAAAACCAAGAGTAGC
>CAMATG010000353.1 GCA_945860645.1 Candidatus Sulfopaludibacter sp. SbA3
TGCTCCCCGCCGGTCACCATCGTGTTCACCCGCCGCCGGATCTCCCGGTACCCCGCATAGTCATCGGGAACCACCGGCTCCTCCAGCCACGCAATCCCGTACTTCTCAATCCGGTCATACATCCGCAGCGTGTACGGCACATCCCAGCCCATGTAGATATCGAGCGCCAGGAACGCCTCCGGCCCCAGCACCTCCCGCGCCCGCGCCACGGCTTCTTCGTTCTTCTGCATCCCGAACTCGCCATGCGCCGGCCCATACGGCACCGCGATCTTCATATCGCGAATCCCATACGCCGCCAGCGCCTCCGGGTCGTAGCCCGTGTAGTAGGCTCGCAGCGGCCCCCGCGACTCCCCGCCAATCAGCTCATACACCGGCCGTCCCAGCAGCTTCCCCTGCGCGTCCCACAGGGCCAGGTCGATCCCGGAGATCACCGCCTGCGTCACCCCGCCCCGCCCATAGAACAACGACGCCCGATACAACTGCTCCTGCACCAGAGCGGTATCAAACACAGACTTCCCCACCACCATCCGCCCCATCTGCTCTTCCAAAACCGCCCGCGCCGCCAGCCCCTTCCCACACCCCACAAAGCCGAAGCCCCGCGTCCCATCTTCCAGCACAACCTCAATCACCGCCGCCGTCATCGGCCCGAACCAGCTCGACCGCTTCTCGAAGTACTCCGGGTACCCCGACATCGGATTCGCGATCACGCTCTCCGACAACCACGACCCCGCCATTGGCGCCGTATGGCACTTCACTTCCCGAACTCTCATGCCGTTCAGTCTATCGCTACACTCGGAGTATGAAGAAGCTCCTCCCGCTGATGGGGCTGGCTCTGGCGATGTTCTCGCAAGAGCCGGCCAAACAAGGCGACGCGAAGAAGATCACCGACGCCGAAGAACTCCAGCAGTTCATCAAGGAAAACGCCAACGTCTTTTACCTCGACGTCCGCGAACCCAAGGAAATCGCCGAACTCGGCTCGCTGAAGGGATACGTGAATATCCCCATCGGCGATCTCCAAAAACGAATGAAAGAAGTCCCCAAGGACAGGACCATCGTCACCCTTTGAAACGGCGGAGGCCGAGCCGCGCGTGCCGCGGACATGCTCACCAAAGCCGGTCACAAAGTAGCCGCATCCTGTGGATTGAATGAATGGCGGGCGAAGAAGAAACCCCTCACCCCCACTACCGGACAGTGATCTTGTAAGTCTCCAAGGTCTCCCCCTTGGCCTGCTCCAGCCGCGCCGTGGCCTTGTTGAATTCCAACTGGGCCACCACCGCGCGGCGGCGCGATTCCAGCATCTCGTTCTGGCGCGTCAGCACCAGGAAGTTGGTGGACTCGCCGGTCTGAAACAGCCGGATCTCGCTGTCCAGTTTCTCCTGCGCAGCCTTCACCGCCGCCTCGGCCGCAGTGATGCGCTGCCGCGAAGCCACCAGCGTCTGCATGGCGTTCCGGACCTGCATGTCGATGATCTGCTCAGCGCGGGTCTTCTCCAGGTTCAGCCGCTTGTCGGCGATCATCGTCTGCGCCAGGTTGGCCTGTGCGGTCTGGTTGCGGAGGTTCAGGTCGAACTGCACGCCCACCTGCACCGACGGGTACCGCCCGCCGAAGAGGCTCTGCAGCGCCTGCCCGTAGCCACCCGTCAGGAAGGCCGGCAGGGCTCCGCCGCTCGGCGGGATCACCGGCGCGAGTCCAGCCATGGCGCTCAACTGGTTCAGGCGTTCGTAGGTCGCCACCTGGGAACTGGTGAACGGGTTCGGCGCATTGCTCACCGCCCCGGCCAGCCCCGCGTTCGAGAACGAACCCACCAGGTTCACCTGGGGTTTCAGCTGGTCTTTGTTGAAGGCGGCCTGGACGCTGTTCACTTCCTTCCGCTGAGCCACCTGCTTCAGTTCCGGACGCTTGGCGATGGCCGTCTTCACGGCATCGGCCAACGGTTCCGTGTCGGCGGGAGCCACCGGCGTGCGGTCGGTCGGGATGATCTCGTCCTTCCAGATGTCTGAATCCCGGGCCGGGCTCAGCATCATCTTCAGGCCGTTCTCAATGGTGTTCAGCGCGTCGAGCGCGGCGTAGTAGCTGTCCTTCCGCCGTTCGAGTTCGGACTGCGAAGCCGAGAGTTCGATCTGCGCCAGCGACCCGGCGGCGATCTGGCGCTCGGTGCGCGCCAGCTGTTCGTCGCTCAGCTTCACGCCTTCGACGGCCACTTCCACGGCCTGCCGCGCCGCGGCCAGATCCCAATAGTTCGCCTCGACACGGTTGATGACATCGATGGCGCGCACTTCCAGTTCCAGCTCGCTCACTCCGATCTGCTTGGCGCGGATGCGGAGTTGGGTTCGATCGATGTCCACCTCGCGGTTGCGCAGCAGCGGCAGCACCGCGCCCACCGTCAGCCGGGTGCTGACGTTCGGGTTTAGGTTGGTGAACGGGTTGTTGGTGTTCGTCCGGGTGTTATCGAACCCGGCGTTGAAGCTCATGCCCTTCCAGGGCGTGCGGCCCAGGAGGCTGAAGTTGTTGTTGACGTAGTCCTCGGTCAACTTGCCATCGGCGGACTGCAGGGTGGAGGCTGCCGGGATGTTCCGCTTCTCGTAGGAAGGGTTGTAGCGGAAGATCGGGTCGAAGGCGCCCTTGGCGGCATTCAGGATCTGCCGTTGGGTGTCGATGTTGGTCCGCTCGATCTCGATCTCCAGATTGTTGCGGAGGGCGATCTCGGTGGCTTCCTTCAAGGTCAGCGGGCGGCGGTTGGCGCTGACGCCAACGCGCGTGGCATCCAGCTTGGTCTGCGCCTGCATCACGGGGGCGAAGAGCGCCAGCAGCACCATGGCAGCCGGGGCCCACTTGCCGCCGCTGAACAGGCGGCGGATGCGTGCGAACAACTGGTAGTGACCCATGTCATCAAACAGCGAGTAGGCCACCGGGGTGACCAGCAGCGTCAGCAGCAGGCAGAGCGTCTGGCCGCCGATGACGACGATGGCGACGGTGCGCCGCGTACCCGCGCCAGCACCGGTACCGAGCGCCAGCGGCAACATGCCGGCGACGAGGGCCGCGGTGGTCATCAGAATCGGGCGCAGCCGGTCCTCGCATCCAAGCAGAATGGCCTCCAGCCTCGGCAGGCCCTCGCGGCGCAGGCTCTTGATGTGGTCGAGCTGCAGAATGGAGTTCTTCTTCACGATCCCGAAGAGCACCAGGATGCCCACCGAGCTGTAGATGATGGAGAAGTTCTCGCCCATCACCGCGAGCGACAGTACCGCGAACGGCACCGAGAGCGGGAGGCTGATGAGGATCGTGACCGGGTCGATGAAGCTTTCAAACTGCGCCGCCAGGATCATGTACATGAAGGTGAGCGAGAGCAGGAAGGCGACGACGAAGCCGACCATGGCTCGCCCCAGTTCCTTCGTACGGCCGATGGTGCCGGTGCGGTACTGCGGTCCCAAATCGAGTGTTTTCACGGTCTCCTCCGTAATCTTCAGAACTTCCGAGAGCGACTGGCCGCCGATGACGCTGGCCGAAATCATGATCTGGCGCTGGCGGTTGCGGCGGTCGATGTTGATGGGCCCTGTGGCTTCCTGGAGGGAGGCCACGTTGGCCAACGAGACGTTGCCCACTTTGGTGGACGGCACGTAGAGCCGGCTCATGGCGTCGGGCGACTGGCGGAAGTCCTTCTCCACACGGAGGCCGACGTCGTAGCGGTCGTCGCCCTCGCGGTAGGTGGTGACCTGTTCGTCGCCGGCAACCAGGGTGCGGATGGCGGTGGCGATGGAGGCGACGTTGACGCCTAGCTCCGAGGCCCGGTCGCGGTTGATGCGGACGCGGACTTCCGGCTTGCCGGCTTCGTAGCTGCTCTCCAGGTCGACGACGCCGGGCGTCTGCTTCAGCCGGTTCATGACCACGGTGGCGTGCTTGTCCAGGACCTCAAGATCCGGGCCGGAGAGGATGTACTGGAAGTCGCGATTGGGACCGGCGCCCTGGATGACCGAGGGGAGCTGGACGGAGATGACCAGATCCTTATACTTCCGCATCATCTCGCGGGCCTGATCCATGATCTGGAACTGGCTGAGCTTGCGGTCTTTAGTCTCAACCAGGGTGACCAGGACGCTGCCGCGATCGACTTGCTGGCGCGAGTCCGAGCCGATGAGGGTGAGCAGGTTCTTCACCCCGGGCAGGGTCTTGAGGTCGGCCTCGATGCCGCGGAGGACCGTCTCGGTGCCATCGATGGAGGAGCCGGCGGGCATGCGGATGGTGATCTCAAACTCGCTCTGATCGTCCTGCGGCAGGAAGTCGATGCCGACGCGTTTGAAGATCGGGCCGGTGGAGAAGACGGTGACGATGGCCAGCACGACGATGACCCAGCGGTGCGCCATCGACCAGCGCAGGAGCGCCTGATAGGGGCGGTCGAAGAGCATGAAGATGACGGTCTTCTTGGTGGCGTGGGGATCGTGGCCTTCCTTGATCTTCAGGAAGCGCCCGCAGAGCATAGGGGTAAGCGTGAAGCTGACCAGCAGCGAGACCATGATGGCGAAGGCGGCGGTGAAGCCGAAGCTCGACATGAAGCGGCCGACGATGCCGGTCATGAAGGCGACGGGCAGGAAGACGACGGCGAGCGAGAGCGTGGTGGCCAGCACGGCGAGGCCGATGTCGCGGGTGCCTTCGATGGCCGCCTGGATGGGAGGCAGCCCCTTTTCTTCCATGAAGCGGAAGATGTTCTCGAGCACCACGATGGCGTCGTCAATGACGATGCCGACCATGAGGGTGAGCGCGAGCATGGTGATCTGGTTGAGGGTGAAGCCCATCAGGTTCAGGAGCGTATAGGTGGAGATGATCGACGTCGGGATGGCGATGGCGGCGATCAGCGTCGAGCGCCAGTTGCGCATGAACATCAGCACCACGATACCGGCGAGCAGGCCGCCGAGGATGAGGTGCTCCTGCACGGCTTCAAAGGAGGCCTTGATGAAGCCGGACTGATCGCCGACGTAGGCGATCTGCAGGTCCTTGGGCAGGGTGGGGCGAAGCTCCTCGATACGCTCTTTGATGCGGTCGATGATGTCGAGCGTGTTGGTGCCGGCCTGTTTGCGGATCTGGAGGACGACGGCTTCCTTGCTATCGAGACGGGCCGAGGAGCGGGTCTCCTTATAGCCGTCTTCGACGCGGCCGATGTCGCGGATGTGGATGGGCGTGCCGTTGTTGGCGACGATGAGGTCCCCGAAGTCAGCGGGCTTGAGGATGCGGCCGAGGGTACGGACGCTGAGTTCGCGGTTGCCCTGGTCGAGCCGCCCGCCGGGGACTTCGATGTTCTGGGCGGCGATGGAGCCGCGGACCTGATCGACGTTCAGGTTGTAGGCGTACATCTTCTGGCCATCGAGCCAGATCTGGATCTGCCGTTCCCGTTCGCCGATGAAGCGGACCTGGCCAACGCCATTGAGGGTTTCGATGTCCTTCTTGATGCTGTCGTCGACGAGCTTGGTGATCTCGCGGAGGTCGCGGTTGGCGCTGACGACCACGTTGATGATGGGCGAGGCGTCGGTGGCGAGCTTTTCGACGACGGGCGGGTCAGCGTCCTGCGGCAGTTGGCCGAGGATGGTCGAGACCTTATCGCGGACTTCCTGGGCGGCGATCTCGGCGTCCTTATCGAGGACGAAGGTGATGATGACGCGAGAGAGGCCTTCGGCGGACATGGACTGCAGTTCGTCGATGCCGCTGACGGTGTTGACGGCTTCTTCGAGGCGCTTGGAGAGCTGGGACTCGACTTCCTCGGGGCTGGCGCCGCGGAGGGTGGTGGTGATCGTAACGATCGGGAACTCGACTTTGGGGAAGAGGTCGACGCCGAGTTTGCGGTAGGCGTCCAGGCCCAGGACGACGAGCATCAGGATGAGCATCGTCGCGAAAACGGGCCGTTTGATACAGATTTCGGCTAGTTTTTGCATGGCTTACTGTTTCACCTTGGCGCCGTTGGTGAGGGCGGGAAGTTCGCTGGTGGCGACGCGGTCGCCGTTCTGGAGGAGGTCACCGGGGACTTCGACGAAGCCGTCGATTTCCGGGCCGGGGACGAAGGTGATGAGGCGGGCGGTGCCGTTCTCGATCTTGAAGAGCTTGGTGAGTCCGGCGATGGAGTAGAGGGCGTTGCGGGGGACGGTGACGACCTTGGCGCCACGGTCGGTGACCAGTTTGACCTGGACGAACATGCCGGGGCGGAGCCGGGTGTCGGCCTTGGTGAGGCGGGCCTCGGCGGTGAGGGTGCGGTTGCGGGTGTCGAGCGAGGGGTTCAGCTCGCGGACAACGGCGTCGAAGCTCACGTTGGCCGCGGCGTCGGTCGTGAAGGTGAGCGGGGTGCCGACCTTGACGGTATTGGCGGCGGCTTCAGGGACTTCCAGGCGCAGGCGCATGGGGTAGACCTTGACGACGCGGAGGATGCCCATGTTGTCCTTGACGTACTGGCCGGCGGAGATGAGCTTCTCTCCGACAACGCCATCGAAGGGGGCGCGGACAACGGTATCGCCACGGCGCTTTTCGGCGATCTTCAGATCGGCTTCGAGCGAGGTGACCGACATCCACTGGGTGCGGAGTTCGTCGCGGGCGCCGTCGAGAGCGGACTGGCGGGCGCGCATGGCCTTTTCGAGTTCGTTGAAGCGGTCGGCGGAGATGTCGCCGGTCTTGACGAGCTTGGAGGCGGACTCGTACTTGAACTTGGCGTCT
>CAMATG010000354.1 GCA_945860645.1 Candidatus Sulfopaludibacter sp. SbA3
GTCACGATCATAAGTTCGACCCCATTCCCACCGAGGACTACTACGCCCTCTACGGCATCATCAACAGCTCCCGCCCCGTCGTCCAGACGGTCAACAAACCCGCCAAGCCCAACCTCGCAAACCTGAAGCAATCCATCCGCAGCGAACTCGCCAAAGTCTGGCTCCAACAGGCCGGCCAATCGACAATCGAAATCCCCCAACTGCCCGCACCGTCCGTGAACTTCGCCAACGGCCTCCCGCGCGGCTGGTCCGCCTCCGGCCTCGGACTCGAACCGGTCAAGGCCGGCGACTTCGCCATCGCCGCCACCGGCGACGCCGCGCTCGAAACCATCTTCCCCAATGGCCTCGCCACCAACGCGACCTCAGGCAAATGGAACGGCTCCCTCCGCTCCCCCATTCTCCCGCGCGACAAGAAGTTCCTGACTTTCCAGATGTCCGGCGCCAACGCCGCCGCCCATCGCACCGTCATGGACCACTGCGTCATCGGCGAAGACCATAAGCTCATCGAAGGCCCCGCCCTCCACCTCGAAAAGGTCCCCACCCGCACCGATCAACCGCTTCGAACCTACCTCGAACTCAACACGATCACCGACAATCCCCGCCTCCCCGAGCGTCCCGGCAGATTTAAGACCAACCCGGACGAAAACATCACCCGCTCGTGGTTCGTCGTCTCCCAGGCTTGGTACCACAACGACAACGACGCGCCCAAACCCACCAAAACCACCGTCCCCCTCGCCGAAGCCATCCGCCGCTGGGCAGCCCAGCAGGCGAACGATGCCGACGTCCTGGCGCTCAACCGCGCCATCGAAATCGGCCTTCTCAACAACCGGCGCGACGCCATTCCAGCCCTGGAGCAGCTGACCGCCGACTATCGCGCACTCGAAGCCAAACTCGAAGCGCCCGCCGTCGTTAACGCCATGGCCGACGTAGATCCCGGCGCCGATCACCCCATCTTCCTGAGCGGGCAAGCTCTCAACCCCGGTCGCCCCGCGCCCCGGCACTTCCTCAGCCTGATGCCCGAAAAGCTCCGCCAAGTGGACAGGAACGGCTCCGGCCGGCTGGAAGTTGCCGAAGCCATGGCCAGCCCCGAAAACCCGCTCACCGCCCGCGTCTACGTCAACCGCGTCTGGCACCACATCTTCGGCAAAGGCCTCGTAACTTCCACAGACAACTTCGGCCGCCTGAGTGACCCGCCCGCCAACCCGGACTTACTCGACCACCTCGCCGCCGATTTCATGCACAACGGCTGGTCCACCAAAACCCTCATCAAGAATCTCTTATTGACGAACGCCTTCCAAGCCGAAAACCAGATCCGCCGCCTCGACGCCGAGTCCATCCGCGACACGCTCCTATCGGTCTCCGGCCGCCTCGATGAAACCATGTACGGCCCCAGCATTCAGCCTCACCGCAAGGAGCCAACGAACTACCGCCGCCTCTTTCAAGGTCCGCTCGACGGCAACGGCCGCCGCAGCATCTACCTCAAGGTGACGCGCATGCAAGGCCCCAAATTCCTGGAGATTTTCGACTTCCCCGCCCCGCTCCAAACCCGCGGCAACCGCGACGTCACCAACGTCCCCACGCAGTCACTGGCTATGTTGAACGACCCCTTCGTCCTCCAGCAAGCCCAGGGCTGGGCCGACCGCCTTCCCCCCGGCACCTTTGAGCAACGCCTGACGAAGATGTTCGAGACCGCGCTCCTCCGGCCTCCAACAGCCGCAGAAACCGCGGCCTACAAACATCTCGCCGAAACCCTCGGCCCCAACCCATGGCCCACCCTCGCCCATACGCTCTTCAACTCCAAAGAGTTTCTGTACTTACAGTAGTGAGAAGATAACAACAAGCTGATGACCCGCCGCCAAATCCTCCAATCCGCCTCCAACGGCTTCGGCTTCCTCGCCTTCCAGGCCCTCCACGCCCAACCCGTCCAAAAACACAAAGCCAAAAACGTCATCTTCCTCTTCATGCCCGGCGGCGTCTCCCACATGGACACCTTCGACCCCAAGCCGAAGCTGACCCAGCTCGACGGCCAACAGGCGAAACTGGAAAGCTACGTCTCCGGCCCCAAACGCAAATACCTGGGCTCCCCGTGGAAGTTCAAACAATATGGCCAATCCGGCCTGCCCGTCAGCGAACTCTTCCCCCACATCGCCACCGTCGCCGACGAACTCTGCGTCGTCCGCAGCATGAAATCGGAGTTCCCCCTCCACGCCCGTGCCAACGTCTTCCTCCATACCGGCCGGAACTTCGGTGGCTTCCCTTCCCTCGGGTCCTGGGTCAATTACGGCCTCGGCTCAACCAACCAGAACTTACCCGGCTACTTACTCCTGAACCACGGCGATAACCCGCCCGGCGGCCTCGAAAACTTCTCCAACGGCTTCCTCCCCGCCACCCACCAGGCCATGTCCGTCCGCGCCGATGGCGTCCCCGTCGAAAACATCGTCCCCGCCGCGGCAGACCCCATCCAACGCGCCCAACTCCAAGCCCTCGCCGCCCAGGACCGCGCCTTCCTCGCAAAAACGCAAAACAACGACGCCATCGAAACTGCCATCAAAAATGGCGAGATGGCCTACCGGATGCAGGCTCTAACACCGGATGTCCTCGACCTCTCCAAAGAGTCCGAAGCCACCAAAGAGTTATACGGCCTCAACAGCAAGAACGAGCACCAGCGCGCCTATTCCCTGCAATGCCTGCGCGCCCGCCGCCTCATCGAATCCGGCGTCCGCTTCGTCGAAATCACCCCGCCCAACCTCTATGGCGGCAACAACGGCACCTGGGATCAGCACGACAAACTCCGCGAAGGCCACAACACCAACGCCCTCGTTACCGATCAGGCCGTCACCGCCCTCATCAAGGACTTGAAATCCCGCGGCCTGCTGGACGAAACGCTCATCATCTGGGCCGGTGAGTTCGGCCGCACCCCCGATACCGGCAATGGCGATGGCCGCGACCACCACCCCTTCGGCTTCACCATCTGGCTCGCCGGCGGCGGTGCAAAAAAGGGACTCATTTATGGCGCCACCGATGAACTTGGCAACCACGCCGTCGAAAACGTAGTGACGGTCCACGACTTACACGCGACAGTCCTCCAGTTACTCGGACTCGACCATACCAAGCTCACCTACCGCTACTCCGGCCGCGACTTCACCCTGCCCGATATCCACGGCCGGACCGTCCCCGCCCTCATCGCCTGATAGAGGCTACCGCACCCCAAGAGAACGGCGCACAGCCAGATAACCAACCACAAACATGCCCACCGCAAACCCGGCGGTGATGACAAGTTTCGGGAGAAGATCCGCCGACGACGTGCCCCGCAGAATGATGTCGCGGCTCAGAGCGACCAGATACGAGGCAGGCAGAAAACTGCTGACCCGGTCAAACGGGAACTTCAGGAACTCGCGCGGGAAGACGAAGCCGGACAGCAGAATCGACGGCAGCAGAATTACGTTCGCAAACTGGATCGCCTGGGAGTGATTGTGCGAATGCGCCGCGACAAACAGGCCAAGCCCCAGCGGAATCAGGACCAGAAGAGGCACGAACGCCAGGAAGAGCCACAGGCTGCCGACAATGGGAATCGCGAAAATATACCGCATGAGAATGACGAGAAACGCGGTTTCAATTAGACCCACCAACGCGATGGCGGTGGCTTTGCCGGCAATGATGGCGCCCCGCCCCAACGGCGTCACCAGCATCTGTTCCAGCGTCCCTGCCTCCCGCTCCGAAGCGAACGATAAGGCCATCAGCACGGTCACGATCGTCTGGATCAGAATCGCCAGCAAACCGGGTATCAGGTACGCCACGGTTCGTCCGCTTGGGTTGGAGAGGACGTTCGCTTCGATCATCACGCCCGGCTCAACAACGCTTGCCGTCCGCAGCGCTCGGATCTGCTCCATCGTGGCTTCCAGGCCTAGCGAATCCAGCGCAGTCAAAAGGAACGTCGACGTCGTCGCATCCGCGCCATCCACCCAAACGCGCACGCTGGCTTTGCGCAGGTACATCAGATTCGCCGTATACCCCGAAGGGATTTCGATCGCGACCCGAACCTCCCCGCGCCTCAGCGCCGCCACGGCTTCCCGCTGGCTCTGATAGGGCCCCTTCAACGAAAACAAAGAAGATTGTGAGATCCGCTGGGCGAGCAGATCGCCGGTTGCGTGGCGGTCGAAATTCAGCAACGCCGTCGGCACATGCTGAACCCGCGTTTCCAACGCGAACCCATACAGAAGTAGCTGAACAACGGGCAAGCCAAAGGTCAAAACCAACGTCACCGGGTCGTGCAGCATGTGCCGGAACTCCTTGGCAAGGACCGCAAGCATACGATGCATCAGCCGATCCCCCCGCCTGTCTTCGGCCCGGGACCCAACAGCCCATCGCGCAGATACCCCGTGCGATGGCAATGGCGAGCCTCATCCGTGAAGTGGGTCGTCAGGATGATGGCGGTGCCGGAACGCGAAGCGTCCGTCAGGATGGTCCACATATCCTCCCGCGCATCGGGGTCGATCCCGGCGGTCACTTCGTCCAGCAGCAGAACCGAAGGCTTGTGGCACAGCGCCGAAGCGATCGCCACCCGCTGCTTCCAACCGTGGGAGAGTAGACCCGTCCGCTTGCCACGAAAAGGCGCGAGTCCGAATCGCTCGATCACCGCGTCGATATCCGCGCGCAGAGTGGCGTCGCCGGGACGATAGCACTGCGCGTAGAACCACAGGTTCTCCTCCACCGACAGGTCCTGATACAGGCTGAACCGTTGCGCCACATACCCCGCCACGCCGTGAATGGCCACCGTCCCGCTAGTGGGAAGCATGGCGCCTGCGAGGATACGCAGCAGCGTTGACTTGCCGCAGCCGTTCGAACCGAACATCCCAAATATCTCCCCAGGCGCAATCTCGAGATCGACGCCGTTAAGGACAACATTCGCCCCGAATTTCTTCGAAACGCCGTTCACCGAAACCGCCGGAGAACTCATTGGGATGCTCGAAGCCTGGGAAGTTCCAACACCGCCTGCGAGCCACGCACAACCTCGCCCGCCGAGAATCGTGCTCGCACCTGCGTCTCCTGCGCCACCTGCCGGTTCTCCCGGAAACCAACGGGAATCGTTCGCAGCCCAAGCCGCTCGATTCGCCACCGGATCGACTCCCGGCCCGTGCCAATCGTACCACCGGATTCCAGCCCCACCCGCAACGCGGCGGATTCCGCGACTGGCACCGGAAACTCGCAGAAATACTCGCCGGGAAGCACCAGGACCGCGGCAGGATTGCCGGGGAGCAGACGGTCGCCCGCATGGAGGTCCAGGATGTCGATCACACCATCAGCCGTCGCGCGGACGTCGCTTTCGGCCAGGATCTGGTCGATGTCACGGATGCGGCCTTCGAGCAACGGGATCATCGCCGCCAGGTCGTTCGTCGCACCGGCGGCGGAAAGCGATCGGCCCAACCGCTCCCGCACGATAGTTCGTTCGGCGGAAGCCAGGTTCCATTCCTCCTGAGCCGACGACGAGTTCGCCCGATCGAGCGCAGCGACCGCCCTAACGTAACGATCCTCGGCCGCCGTCACATCCGGGTGAACCTCAATGACCGCCGACCGAAGTCCCGCCGGAAGCACCGAGAGTTCCTTCGACGATTGCAGCGCGGCGCGAGTCACGCGAAGCGCCGAGGTCAGATGAAGCCGCTGCGCACCCGCGGGACCAGTCTCCAAACGAAGCAGGAGGCTACCCTTGGCCACACGATCTCCAGGCTTTCCAAATACTTCGGCAACAACTCCACCAGACTTCGTCGCCACCAGAACCGTGACCGGCTGGATAGGAACGCTGACAGCTCCCTGGAAGCCGCTGTGACCGCTTCCCGCTCCGTTGGTTGTAGCGAGCGTAAACCCAACGCCCAACGAAAGAAAAATGGCGGCAATTCCAAGAATCAACCGCCAATTGGCGCGCGTGTTCATGGACGTGGAGCAGTGACGGTGAGTGACGGCCCGTTGCTGGAAGTGTCACCAATCCGGATCACGAGCGGATACGTGCCCGGCTTGGTTTCCCGCGGAATCTGGATGTTCGCCTGGCCGAGGGCAATCTGGCCGGGCGTCATACCGAGGAACGCAATCGGAACCGGAGCGCCGTCCAGCGTCGCCGAGTACGGCAACGTCGGAATGGAAAGCGGGCTGCCACTGGCCAGGCCTCCCGTCGGAACCGGGTTGTTCAAAGCGCCCTGCCCCGTGAAGTAGGCAATGATGTAGTCGCCTGCGGGCACCCCGTTGTCGGCCGTATTCACAGAAACTGAACCGTCCGGAGCCACGTTCTGCGCTACCGCCCGGTTGTTCCCAAACACAAAGATTCCAGGGGCGCTGGGCTGCACGGTAATGGGGAATGCCGCCGACGGCACGCCGTTCTGTTCAACCACGACCTGCGCCGTCCCATTCGCCAAACCATAGGGAAGCTGCGCGTTCAACTGCGTTCCCGGCGAAAGCGCGAACACCAGATACATCGGGATCGCCGTGCCGTTCACCAGAATGCGGAAGCCGCCAAGCGTGGTGGGAAGCGGTACCATCGTCGCCGTGGCGTTCGCCGGAGCGGTCACGTTCACGTAAGCCGTAATCCAGGATCCGCCGGCCAGCGCCGGAAGGAAACTCGCGCCGTTCACCACGGCACTGACCACCGGCCCTTGCGCCGCCGCAGAGATGGTGAGCGGAACCGTGACGA
>CAMATG010000355.1 GCA_945860645.1 Candidatus Sulfopaludibacter sp. SbA3
GGCAGAAGGAGCGCACCATCGCGGAGCAGCCGAACGGGCCGCTGCTCCTGAATCCAATGACCTCGCGCCGCCATGCGAAAGAGCACTCTCATGTGGGGCGTGAGCAAATTGTTCAGTGCGACGACTTCTTGAAACTCTTCGTCCCGTACGGCGACGTAGAAGCAGCGGCCAACGCCGGCGGCTTTCTTACCGTTGCCCGATGTTCGGATCTCCTCGATCAGCTTGGCAACTTCGTCCGGAAGAACATCCCCGTCAAGCTTCCGATCATTCCACATTCCGCCATCGACCAAGTTGCCGAGATAATAACGATCCAAACCCGCTCCGCGATCCGTTCGAAGCCCGCGGACCGCCAGCAGCGATTGCAATAGGGCAACGTATGACTCCGCCCCAGGCGCCAGCGGATTTCCCGTCAGTTCCTCGCACGCAGTTTGAATGTACTGCGCCATGAAAATCCACTCTGCGCGGGTGCGAGGCTGCCCGGCTTCCCATTTCCTTCGGATCGCCACCAGCGCCTCTGTTGGTGCTTGGCCGAGCTCAGCAACTTCCAAACGACTATCAAGTCCGTCGTCCTTCGCGGATTCCAGCAGAATCTTCGCGACGTCCGAGGTAGATACGAAGTCGGTCCGGCCGGCGGCGATCACCTTCTTGGAACGTTCCAGGAACTCGCGAAGCGAATCGGATATGCGAATTGACAGCGTTTGCTGCTGCGGCTTGCGATCCATTGGCTTCATCTTGCCATCAGAAAATTGCAAAGTCAATGGTGTACCGTATTGTATCGATACATTTTCTGTGGCATAGTGGAGTGGTTGGATTAGTTTGAGAGCACTACCATGCTGCATCATTCGCCAGTTCCACCCTCCGAAACCAAAGATGGCCTAACCGAAAGAAAATCGCCCGGAGCCGATTTTTCGTCCGGGGGCCAACCTGACCGCCTACTCAAGGTTGACGAACTCCGCCTCGCGCTCGGCATGAGTCGGGCCAAGATCTATCGCATGATGCAGGACGGCACGCTTCCCACAGTCCGAATCGGCGGTTCCGTGCGAGTACCGGGCCGAGCCTTATACAAGTGGATCGAGGACAACACTAAACCAGGGCGTCAAGCCGGATAGACCTACTGAGTTTTTGCTGACATCGGCCGGCTATGATTGCGGTCGGAGGTACCAGATGAAACCGTTCAAGGTGAAGCGCGGCCGCGAAACCTACTTCCGCGTCGATCTACCGCAACAACTCTGCCCCGACGGCCGCCGCCGTTCGGTGATGGGCAAGACCAAGGCTGACGCGCTTGAAAAAGCCAAAAGCGAAATGGATCGCGCGGAACGTGGCCTGGACCGGGATGCGGGCGAGAAGACGACTTCGGAATTCCTCGACGAGTTCCTCGCCTACTACAAGCGGGACGGCGGCATCGCGCCCTCTACCTTTCAAGATTACTGCTATCACGTGCAATCGCACATCACGCCCATCCTCGGAAAGGTTAAACTCCGGGAACTCGATCCCCGAAAGGTCGATGAATTCATGCGGGCACTCCATGAGAAAGGTCTGGCTGCGCGAACCGCCCATTATTCTTATTCAGTTCTTCGGCGAGCGCTCCAGTTTGCCGTGGACTGGAAATACATTCCGGTCAATCCGGCTTCCTCCAGGATGCGCGCGGCGAAGCGCCGACAGGTCAAAGAACTTTCGAATATCCGATTCTTGAATCGTGAGGAATCTTGCCATTTTCTCGACGCAGTACGGGGCGATCGCCATGAAGCGCTTTACGTCCTGGCAATCACCACGGGAATGCGTCAAGGCGAAATGCTCGGCTTGCAATGGCCGGATGTGGATCTCGCAGCCGGCAAGATCACGATCTCCCGTTCGCTTCATCGGACCAAACGCCGCCGGGACACGGAGAACCCGGAAGCTTGGTTTACGTTTCGCCAACCGAAGACCACCGGAAGCCGCAGAACGTTGGACATACCGCCGGTGACCGTGTCGGCATTGCAGGGCCGCAGGCGACAGCAGGATGAGCAACGTTTGCTTGCTGGCGAATCCTGGACAGAGCAGAAGCTAATCTTCACAACGCGACTGGGCACGCCGATCGATACCTCGAACATCCTGCACCGGTTCCAACAAATCCTGAAAGAAGCTGGAATCGAGAAAATGCGCTTCTACGACCTTCGACACACACACGCGTCTTTGTTGATCGCCGAAGGCGTCCACCCAAAGAAGATCGCCGAACGCCTCGGCCACGCGTCCATCAAACTGACCATGGATTTGTACGGACACTTGTTCGACGGCTCCGACAAAGAATCGGCCGATCGGATGCAGAAGCTCTTCGGCGGCGACAGGCCTGCTATAAAGAACACAGCCTTAGACAACGTCATCGCCCTTCCGGCTCTTCGCAAAAGAGCTTAGGGCGTGAACACACCGGGACTGTCCGGCTTGATCGTCGGACACCCCGCCAATTCAGCGACCTGACAAAGTCGGTGATCGGCAGCGACCATCACCGAGATCACGTCAGTTTGCAGGAGATCCAGCGCAACCGCGAGTTGTATCGCGTCCAAAGTACGCAGTGCCATCGTCGCGCCGTACCGGATCAGCAATTGACGGGCTCGATGATATTGACGCTCCTCGATTGGTGGACCAACACGGATCCGTCCTTGCGAAATGTCAGCGCGGAGCCGCCGTCGAGCCAAATCCTGCCCAGGTAGATCCAATTGGCCCGTCCGTACCTTGATCGCGACGACGGACTCAATCTCAATGATGGATAGTCTCGAAACTACGGCAGATCCTGGAACAGACACGATGCGTTCAACGAAATCTGAACCATCTTCTTGATGGTAGAGCTTGGCGAAGGCGCTGGTATCAAGGAAATATCCAGACACAATCGCTGTCCAGTCTAAAAGCGTTCCTCGCGCGATGCGATGACGGCGTCGGACAGCGAACCTTCGATTGAGGAAAGGGAGGCCCTCACCTCTTGAAGGCTAATATCGTCGTGCTTGGACGCTTCCCACTCCGTAGCGTCGAAGTACGCGGCAACGTCCGAGTCCACATCGGCGATAGTTACTTGTACACGCTGTGCATTCGCCAGCGGAAGTGGCGCCAGCGGCCGAAGGACTCCGTTCTCGTAGACCGCCTCGAACGACTTTTGCATACGCCTTCAGTCTAACCCAGATTCCTGCAGTTGGCTGACCGAACCGTGCTGACAAAGCTGCTGACAAGATTCTTTTTCCAGTGTGATGCCACGCTCAGATTCGGCAGCGTTTGCTGACAAGATTGCTCTTCGAGAGAACGGAAAAATCGCTAAGTCGTTTATTTTGAGTGGTGAGCGCGGACAGAATCGAACTGTCAACCTACTGATTAAGAGTCAGTTGCTCTGCCAGTTGAGCTACGCGCCCACTCGGGCGGTCAGTGACGACCAAGGAATAGGATAACACAGCTGAAAATCATTCCGGTAGCCGGGCTGCCGCAATTTGCGCGATATCGAGCAGTTGCGGTGGCTTTTCGGACGCGGCGGCGAGCCCGTCGCGGAACATGGTGTTGCAGAACGGGCAGGCGGCGGCGACGATGTCGGCCCCGGTGGCGACCAGTTCCTTGGCCCGTTCGTGATTGACGCGGCTGCCTTTTTCTTCGCCGAGGAACGCGAGTCCGCCGCCGGCGCCGCAACAGAAACTCCGCTCGCCGTGGCGCGGGGCTTCGACAAGGTGACCGGCCTGCGCGGCGACCTGCCGGGGTTCGTCGTAGACGTCCTGGTAACGGCCGAGGTAGCAGGGGTCGTGGTAAACAACGCGCTTGGAGTCCGGTTTACCGGTGACGGGGAGGCGGGCGAGGAGGGTGCTGTGGTGCTCGATGGGGATGTTGGCGCCGAATTCCTTGTAGTCCTCACCGAGTGTGCGGACGCAATGCGGGCAGGTGCTGAGGACTTTGTTCGCCTTTTCGAGGGCGGTGATGTTCTGCTCGGCGAGGGTTTGGAAGAGGAGATCGTTGCCAAGCCGGCGGGCGGAGTCGCCCGAGCAGCGTTCCTTCTTCAGCACGCCGAAGGTGATGTTGTGGTGGCGGAGCACTTTGACGAGCGAGGTGACGATCTCTCGGCCCTGCGGATCGTAGCTGCCCATGCAGCCCATCCAGAGGGCATACTCCTGGGTGCCATCGAAGAGCGGCAGTTCCAGCTTTTTGACGAACTTGTCGCGCTCGGACGCGGAGAAGCCCATGGGGTTTCCGTAGCGTTCCAGGTTGCGGAAGAGCTTGCCGCCATGGTCGTCTTCCCAGGCGCCTGTGTTGACGGCGCCGCGGCGGAGGCCAATGATGATGGGCAGGTGTTCAATGCCAACGGGGCATTGGTTTTCGCAGGCGCCGCAGGTGGTGCATTGGAACACGTCTTCCTGGGCGATGTGTTTGCCGATGAGGCTCTCCTCGCCCTGGACGCCGAACTCGATCAGGTGGGCCCGCATGCCGAGGATGATCTCTTTGGGGTTGAGCGCTTTGCCGGTGTTGTTGGCCGGGCAGTGTTCGGTGCAACGGCCGCATTCGACGCAGGAGAAGGCCTGGAGGGTGAGGAGTTGGGTGACGTCTTTGGTGGCGACGAGGCCGAAATCCTCATCGCCGTCGAGGGGCGGGATGGCGCTGAATTTACCGCGCGAGAGGAAAACGGTGATGGGGCTGAGGACCAGATGGAGATGCTTGGTGTGGGGGATGAGAGGGAGGAAAATCAGTAGGGCGGCGGTGTGGAGCCACCATAGGAGATGGTAGGCCAGGTCGGTGGGCTGCAGGATGTAATCGAGCAGGTAGGTCAGCATCAGGGTGAGGATGAGCAGGGCGATGAAGCCGCTCTCGTAGCTGACCTTGCCGAGCCACTTTGGCCGGACGACCATGCGGCGAATGGCGAGACCGGTGATGGAAAAGGCGACGGCGATGGCGAAACAGGCGGCCAGGAGCCCATAGGCGGGGCCGAACCAGCCGTCGTGGAGGGAGAATAGAGGGAATTGGAGGCCGATGGCGAAGTGGTTGATCGTCACCACACCGAAGGCGCAAAAGCCCCAGAAGAGGAACGCATGGGCGAGGCCGGGAAGCGGCCGTTCGCGGATGACCTTGGCCTGGCAGATAACTTCCCAGAAAAGCTCTTTGAAGCGGGGCCCAAGCGGGGTCAGGGAGAAGCCGGGGTCTTTGCGGGCCGCCTTGATCAGCCTGGTGACGCGATTCACCCGTTGCAGGAATATAAAAAGCGCCGCCGCCAGGATGGGGGCGAAGATCAGGGTCTCGACAGGATGCAAGCGTTCCATCACTACCACGCTACACTATGATTTCGGAGGAGCATTTGTGCGGTTTCTTGTTTCCGGTGCGGCTGGGTTTGTCCCGTCCCATTTGTGCGACCTGATTTTGAGTCAGGGGCACCAGGTGGTTGGCGTGGACAACTTCCTTACGGGCAGTGCCCGTAATATCGCCCACCTGACCGGAAATACGGATTTTCGATTTATCGAGGCCGACGTGTGCAAGCCTCTGCCGGATGTTGGGCCGGTAGATTGTGTGATTCACGCGGCATCCCCGGCGAGTCCAAAAGATTACTACGAATTTCCGATCGAGACGCTGGATGTGGGTTCGATTGGCAGCCGGAATCTGTTGGAGTTGGCGCGGGCGAACGGGGCGAGGTATCTGGTGACGTCGACTTCGGAGTGCTACGGGGACCCGTTGGAGCATCCGCAAGCAGAGACGTATTGGGGCAATGTGAACCCGGTGGGGCCACGCTCCTGCTACGACGAGAGCAAGCGCTTTGCCGAGGCGATTACGATGGCCTATCACCGGAAGTATGGTCTTCGCACGAATATTGCGCGAATCTTTAACACGTATGGGCCGCGGATGAAGCTGGACGATGGGCGTGTGGTGCCGCAGTTTCTGGATCAGGCGTTGCGGGGGCGGCCGATGACGGTGTATGGGGATGGGTCGCAGACACGCAGTTTTTGCTACGTTAGTGATCTGGTACGGGGCTTGTTTATGTTGTCCCAGTCCGAAGAGCGATTGCCGGTGAACATCGGCAATCCGGTGGAACGGACCATTCAGCAGTTCGCGGAAGTGATTCAACAGTTGACAGGGTCGATGTCCAGGATCGTTTTCGAGCCGTTGCCGCAGGATGATCCGAAGCGGCGGAGGCCCGACATTTCGAAGGCGAAGCGGGTATTGGGGTGGGAGCCAGTGGTTCCGCTCGAAGAAGGTTTGAAACCCACGATCGCCTATTTTCAATCTATTCAAACAGGTGCCACAGTATGAGACTTTTTTGCGCGTTTCTTTTCCTGACTGCCGGTTTTTTGTTCGCCGAAGACGTGAACCAACCTGCGCCAGAGCTGGAAATCAAGATGGAAAACGGCCAGATGGTGAAGCTGAGCCAGTACAAGGGCAAGCCGGTGGTGCTGGAGTTCTTCTCCACCGTTTGTCCGCATTGCCAGAAATCCGCGGAAGGCCTGGAGAAGGCCATGCGGGCGTATGCCGCCAAGGGCGTGCAGGTGATTTCCGTGACGACGGATGAGAACCAGCGCAAGGATTTCCAGGAATTCCGG
Organism: Candidatus Sulfopaludibacter sp. SbA3; assembly: GCA_945860645.1. Lineage (GTDB taxonomy): Bacteria > Acidobacteriota > Terriglobia > Bryobacterales > Bryobacteraceae. Next base: position 6,525 of record CAMATG010000355.1, read on the forward strand.
AAGAAGTACGGCGCCACCTACCCTATGGGTTCGGTTGGAAATCAGGAAGCGTACCGTTTCTTTGGCTTGTCGGTGATGCGGCCGTTCTACGTGCCGACGTTTGCGTTCATCGACAAGAACGGCGTAATTCGGGAACGATTTATTGGTGGTT
>CAMATG010000356.1 GCA_945860645.1 Candidatus Sulfopaludibacter sp. SbA3
CATCATCGGCGCCGTGGGCCCTTACAAGATCGTATACCGGGAACCGGACTTTACGACACTGGCGCGCTCCATTGTCTACCAGCAGGTAAGCGGTGCGGCGGCGGCCACGATGCTGACGCGGCTGACGGCCGCGGCCGGGCGCGGCGGGAAACTCTCCCCCAAAAAGATTCTGGAACTCGGTGTGGAAGGAATGCGGCCTTGCGGCATCTCCCGCCAGAAAGCCAGCTATCTGATGAACCTCAGCGAACACACCCGCTCCCGGGCCATCGAGTTCGCTAAGCTCCCCGCGCTCTCCGACGACGAGATCATCGCCCGCCTCACCCAGGTAAAGGGCATCGGTGTGTGGACCGTACAGATGTTCCTGATGTTCGCCCTGCAACGGCACGATGTATTGCCCACCGGGGACCTTGGGGTACGGAACGCGATATGGAAGGCGTACGGGCTGGAGGCGCCGCCCGCGCCGAAGGAGATGGAGACCATCGCCCAGCCGTGGCGGCCCTACGCCACGGTGGCCAGCTGGTATCTGTGGCGAAGCCTGGATGGCGCGGCCGAAATCTAGCGCCCGTTTCGAGCGACCAATTCCGCAAACAACGCCTGCCGCACGCCACCGAGAACCGCGGTGAACCCATACGCACCCTGAATCCTGTGATGGGGATTCGCCAGATACGACCCCTCCACAATGCGCCCGCCCCGAACGCGAAACCAGCCGATAATGTCTTCGTCAGGGACCGGGTCGACGTCCTCCGGCACGCGCGAATCGATATAGACGACGCGTCCTTCGCCGCTGGCGGCGGCGGCCTGCTGCAGGTCCGGATCAAGCGGTGCCACGCGGCCAACCACCTCATGCAGGAACTCGCGGAAGACGGCATTCACCTGCAGCGAATCGTCGTCCTCGAGAATTCCCACCACCGCCTGCGGAGGCAGGCCGCCGAGCTGCGCCATTTCGTCATCGGAGAGATAGGTCACAATCCGTTGCCGCCCGCCGCCACGCTCGATCGAAAGAACTCTCATTAGGCAATCGTAACTTGATATGCTCAGGTCGAGATGCGTCGACTGGCATTGTCCGTAGCCCTAACCCTTCCCCTTTTCGCGGCGCCCGCCAAAGAGCATACTTTCGCGCAGGCCCAGAGCTTCCTGAAGAGCTATTGTGTCTCCTGTCATCAGGGGGCGAAGCCCTCGGCCGGCTTCAATGCCGCCAAGTTGAACACGCTCCAGACCATGATGGAAGATCCCCGCAAGTGGAGCCGCATGCTCACGCGGGTGCGGGACAACGAAATGCCGCCGAAAGGCGCGCCCGCGCCATCGCTCGACAAGCGCGAAGCCTTCGTCAGCTACGTCGAAGACACCATGAAATCGGCCGCCTGCGCCGATGGCATCTCGCCCCGGCCCGCGCTGCTCCGCCGCCTTAACCGCACCGAGTACACGGCCACCATGCGCGATCTGTTGAACATCCACATCAACGCCGGCCGCGGGCTGCCCGCCGATGGCGCCGGTGGCGAGGGTTTCGACAACGCCGCCGAGACGCTCTTCCTCTCCCCCATGCACGCCGAAAAGTACCTGGAGGCGGCCCGCGAGGCGCTCGCCTATGGCGCCAAAGATCCCAAGTCGCGTGCCCGTTTCCTGATCGCTGAACCGAACGACAAGACCACCGTCGATCAGGCCGCCCGCAAGGTACTGGAAGCGTTCCTCCCGCGGGCGTTCCGGCGTCCGGCGCGGCCCGATGAACTTGAGCGCTACGTTACCCTGTTCGCCAACGCCTACAAGAAAAACCAGAGCTACGAAGTGTCCATTCTCCACGCGCTGCAGGGCGTCCTCATCTCGCCGCATTTCCTGTTCCGCGTGGAAGAGCCCAATCCGGGCGCCGCGCCGCGCCTGTTGGACGGATTCGCGCTCGCCAGCCGCCTCTCCTACTTCCTGTGGGGAACGATGCCGGATGAAGACCTCACCAAAGTCGCCGCCACCGGCAAACTGAACGACGATAAGATCCTGGCCGAACAGACCATCCGCCTGTTGAAGGATCCGCGCACACGCGACTTCGCCGAACAGTTCGTCGAGCAGTGGCTCAATACCCGTGAACTGGGCCGCGACATCAAGCCCGACCCGAAACTCTTCCCCGCCTACTACGACGCTGAAATTCAATCCGGCATCCGGTACGAACCCATTTTGTTCTTCCAGGAACTGCTCACCGCCAACCTCTCGCTGCTCAATCTGATCGATTCAAAGTTCACCATCATGAGCAACAAGCTGGCCAAGCACTACGGCATCAAACCCGCCAAGCCGCTCCGCCAACAGCCTGTTGTGGTGGAACTCCCCGAGGGCTCGCACCGCGGCGGCGTGTTGGGAATGGCCGCGGTATTGGCCGTGTCGTCCTACCCCAACCGCACCAGCCCGGTGCTGCGTGGCAAGTGGATTCTGGACGCCATGCTCGGCACCCCGGCGCCGCCCCCTCCGGCTGGCGTGCCGCCGTTGGAAGATAAGGTGGGTACCGCGCCCCAGACGCTGCGGGAGAGGCTGGAACGGCACCGGCTGAACCCGGCCTGCGGCGTCTGTCATAACCGCATCGACCCGTTAGGCTTCGGCCTGGAAAACTACGACGTGCTGGGCCTCTGGCGCACCGAGGACGGCGGCAAGGCGATCGATTCCAAAGGCGTCCTGCCCGACGGCGCCACCTTCGACGGCCCCGACGAAATGAAAAAGATCCTCCTGGAAAAGAAGGATCTGCTGGTGCGAAACCTGACCGTGAAACTGCTCGGGTACTCGCTCGGCCGCGGGTTGACGCTCGAAGACCACTGCTCGGTGGACCGCATTGTCGACGCGGTGAAGAAGGAAAACTACAGCGCGCACACGCTTATACTGGAAATTGTGCGTAGCGTGCCGTTCCGCTACCAGGTGGGAACCGCCCCGAACATTCCCGCCGTCCCGCCCGTTGCCAAAGCCGAATAAGGAGATATATGGGTCGTTACTCGCTCAATCGCCGGACACTGCTCCGCGGCGCAGGCGCCGCAATCGGACTGCCGTGGCTGGAAGCAATGGCCGCACCGGCCGGCGGGTCCAAACCGCCCGTGCGCATGGCCGCGCTCTACATGCCCAACGGCGTCCATCCGGACATGTGGACCCCGGAAGGCGACAAGCGCGATTTCAAGCTCTCGCCCACGCTTTCGCCCCTCGCAGATCTGCAGGATCAATTGATGGTCCTTACGAACCTTTGGAACCCCGGCAGCGTCGGCGGCGACGGCCACTACGTCAAAATCTCCGGCTGGCTCACCTGCACCACCGTCACCAAGACGCTGGGCGTCGATGTCAGTTGCAATGGCGTCTCCATGGATCAGTTGGCGGTCCAGAAAACCGGGCGCCAGACGCCGATCGCCTCCATGGAACTGGGCATCGCCCCGGTAACCACCGGCGTCGATAAGAACGTCGGCTACACCCGCGTCTACGGGTCGCACATCTCCTGGGCTAGCCCCACGTCCCCGCTCGCCCGCGAACTGAATCCCCAACTGGCGTTCGAACGGCTGTTCCGCGCCGGCAACGGCCAGGCCGATGGCGCGAAAGAGGAAGCGCTCCTGCTCGACCGCGTCCTCACCGATGCCAAGGAACTGCGCCAGAAACTCGGCGGCGCCGATCGCCAGCGGCTGGACGAATACCTCTCTGTCGTGCGGTCCCTCGAAGATCGGCTGGAGCGCGCGGCCAGTCCGGAGCAGTCCAAGTGGAAACCGCGCGTCGCCCTCGATCCGGCCGCCAAGCCCACCGGCAATCCCAAGGACTACGCCGAACACGTCCGCCTGATGTTCGACATCATCGCCCTCGCCTTCCAAAGCGATTCCACCCGCGTGGCCACGTTCCTGTTCGGCAACGAAGTCAGCAACCAGAACTTCGCCTTTGTCGACGGCGTCACCGGCGCGCACCACTCCCTCTCCCACCACGAGAATAAGCCGGATAACATGCGCCAGTACCAGCTCATCAACAAGTGGCACATCGAGCAGTACGGCTACCTGTTGCGGAAACTCCGCGACATGAAGGAAGGCGATTCGAACGTTCTCGATAACTCGATGATCCTCCTCGGCGCCGGCATCCGCGACGGCAACAAACACGATCCCCACAACCTTCCCGTCGTCCTGGCCGGCAAAGCGGGCGGTCGTCTCGCCAGCGGTCAGCACCTGAGCTACGAAAAGGACACCCCGCTTTCGAATCTCTACGTGTCGATGCTTGATGCCTTTGGCGCGCCCGTGGAGCGGTTCGCCGATTCCACCGGGCGGCTCCCCGGTGTGTTAGCGTCAAGCTGAGAAGTTGCTCTGTTGTTTGGCTATTGGTAGTGCAGAATTCTGCCGATATCCCCATGTCGAATGGTGTTTTCCCGGAAACAACTGGTTTGGGCGGGACTTCTTGGCGGCCTTGCATTGGCGGCCGGAATCTCCCACTCGCTGTGGTGGGCAACCGCCAAACCGGAATCAAATCCAGTTTATCGAGTGGGCTACGGCACCTTTCCGCCGTACTTCATCATGCCCAAAGGCGGTCAGCCAACGGGCTTTTCCGTTGAGGTTGTGCGCGAAGCGGCGCGGCGATTGGGCACGCCGATCGAATGGCGGCGCTACTCCCAGACGACAGATAAGGCTCTGCTGAGCGGGGAGATCGATCTCTTCCCGATGTTGGCGGTGGTTCCTGACCGCATCGGGAAGGTGGATTTCAGCGAGCCCTGGTGGGAGAACACGCTCGTGGTCGTCTCCAAAAGTACGGCGCCCATTCGAACAGTCCCCGATACCGCCGGCAAACGAATCTCCCTGATCCACGCCAGTTTTGGCCTGCAGCGAATGAAGCAATTGTTCCCCGCTGCGATTCCCGTCACCGAACGGGCGTACGAGGCGGTGATGGGCAATGTCTGTGCCGCCAAGGCCGACGGAGCCATCATGGAGATGCGGCTCTACGCCGCCCTATCCGTACTGCCCCAGTGCGCCGCGGTAAGAGATCAGCTCACCGTCGCCTGGTTCCCCCAACTGAACCTGACTTACGCTGTCGGTGCGCGACCGGGCTTGAAACCGGTCGCCGACAGATTCCAGGCTGAGATCATCCGGATGGCGCTCGACGGGACGATGACGCGCATCGGCGAACCCTTCGGCGTGCAGGTAACAAATCAGCAGAATCTCCTGAAACTGTTGGTGGCGGGCAGCGCGCGGGAACAATGGTGGCGCGATGTAGTATGGGGCGTGGCGCTGTTGCTGCTCCTGGCGATCGGCCAGGGCTACCGCCTCCGCCAGGCACGCCGGAAAGCGGAACAGGCGCTGGCGGCGCGGTCGGAGTTTGTCGCCAACATCAGCCACGAAATCCGCACGCCCCTCAACGGCCTGCTGGGAATGACGCAGATCCTGCGGGAAACCCCGCTCGATCCCGCCCAGCGGGAGTGCGCCGACATCCTGGACTCCACCGGCCAGTCGCTGCTTTCGTTAATCAACGAGTTACTCGATTTCTCAAAACTCGAGGCGGGTAAGTTACAGGTCGAATCGATCGTTTTCTCGCCCCGGCAAGTGATTCGCGAAGTGGTGCAGCTATTCAACGCCCGGGCCTCCGCGCACAGCGTCATGCTGGCCAGTGAAGTGGACAGCGACGTTCCCGAAGCCGTCCAGGGCGATCCCATGCGGCTCCGCCAGATTCTCAGCAACCTCGTCGGCAACTCCGTGAAGTTCACCACTCGCGGGAGCATCCGCGTACGGGTGGCGCCCGTAGTGGGCGGACGCAACAATAGCCACCTCCGCTTTGAAGTGATCGACACCGGCTGCGGCGTGGAACCCGCCATGGCGGAGCGGGTTTTCGAGCCGTTTACCCAGGCCGATGGCACCACCACTCGGCGGCACGGGGGCACCGGACTCGGCCTGGCGATCTGCAAGAACCTCACCGCGCTGCTGCAGGGCACCATCGGGCTGCACTCGAAACCAGGAGTGGGCAGCACGTTTTGGGTGGAGGTCCCATTCGGCGAAACCGCGCCGGCGCCGGCGACCGCCAGCCCGCCGCAAGACAGCGTTGCACCGCTGCGCCTGCACGTCCTGGTGGCCGAGGATAACACCGTCAACCAGCACGTGCTGGCCGCCCACTTGAAAAAACTCGGCTGCACCTGGACCATGACCGCCAATGGACGCGAGGCCCTGGCCGCGGCCAGAAGCGAACGGTTCGACGTCATCCTGATGGACGGGCAGATGCCGGAGATGGATGGATTCACGGCAACCCAGGAGATTCGATCGCTGCCCAAACCCTTCGGTGCCGTCCCGGTCATCGGGGTCACCGCGTGCGCATTTGAAGAGGACCGCGTCCGCTGCCTGGAATCGGGCATGCATAACGTGCTAACCAAGCCATTCACCACCGCCGGCCTCCGCGGCGCCCTTACGGCGCTTCCCCTTTCCGATACAGTAACCAAATGACGACGCAGATCTACGAACAAGACGGCCCCACGAAATCGCGGATCGATGTTACTCACAATGCCGACGGGTCCGTTACGGTCACCGGCTGCGACTGGGGCGCCGGCCCGGAAAGCTTCTACGGAAGGGATGAGTTGAATTACGACCTCCGTATCCCTGCCAACGCCGTTCCGGGCGCCATCACCGCACTTCTCCGGGCGCTGCTGGCAAACACCGGAACACCGATGTCCACGCTCCGCGCGGCATTCGAAGCCGATCAGGTGGAACAC
>CAMATG010000357.1 GCA_945860645.1 Candidatus Sulfopaludibacter sp. SbA3
CTCCGATTCGGGAGTCACCGATTCCCGGAATAAACTTTTCCCCCATATCCATCAATCACTTACAAGCCCCCCATCCTGCACCAACCCCATGTTCCACTGGAATCGGAAAAAGTCCAACCACCAAACCGAGGCCACAAACATGTCAGAAAATCCAGAATCCCGAGCCGATATCTCCCGCCGCAACGGAGCCAAATCCAAAGGCCCCATCTCCCGCGAAGGCCGCGAGAACTCCGCCAAAAACAGCCTGAAACACGGCCTCCTTGCCAGAACCGTCGTCCTCCACAACGAATCCAAAGACCGTTTCGTCCGCCTCCTCCGCTCGCTTCAGGCCCAATTCCAGCCCGCCACCCCCGTCGAACGCCAGCTCGTCGAAACCCTCGCCGTCGCCCGCTGGCGGCAACTCCGCACCTGGGGCCTCGAAAAATCCGCCATCGGCTACCAACTCCGCCACAGCACCTCCACCACCCCCGACCTCGCCACCGAAGACGACGTCACCCAAACCACCGTCGCCCTCCGCGACTTCACCTCCACCTCCCGCTACCTCGACCACATCAGCCACGCCGAGACCCGTTTCGACCGCCAGTACGACCGCGCCCTCCGCCGTCTCCTCTCGCTCCGCAACCGCCCCCAAGCTGACCCTTCGGGGGGACTTGGGAGAGACGCCGCATGAATCCGCCCAAAACACGTTTTTCGCAAACGAACCTGGCTCATCTCCATAGAAAAAAAGCGCCAGGCCTCGTTTCCACGCCGGGTTTTCCCGGGTTTTTTACCCCCAAATTCACCCTTTCGCCGGGTTTCTCCCCCGCCTTTCCTGCACCCCATCCCGGCCCCAATTTCGGCACGTCTGTTACAATAAAAATGTATGACAGCGCCCCGCACCTCCCGGCATCACCACCACCACCGGGCTACACGTGTGCGGGTCCTGTTCTAAACGATTTTGTAATCAGGAACGAAAGGACGCCCGCCGCGCAACTCGGCGGGCGTTTCTTTTTTTACCCCGCCCCGTCTGCAACGGGCCTGAAAAGACTGAATAAGATGACTCTGGATTTTTCTAAATTCGACGGCCTCCTCCCCGCCGTCGTCACCGATTCCACCACTGGCCGCGTTCTCATGGTCGGCTTCATGAACGAAGCCGCCTGGCAACGCACCCTCGACAGCGGCAACGTCACCTTCTACTCCCGCTCCCGCAACAAGCTCTGGATGAAGGGCGAAAGCTCCGGCCACGTCCTCAAAGTCCGCGAAATCCGCACCGACTGCGACCTCGATACCGTCGTCATCTCCGCCGAAAACCTCGGCCCCGGCGTCTGCCACGACGGCTACGAATCCTGTTTCTACCGCCGTTACGACTCCGGCGAGTGGACCATCACCGACACCAAAACCTACTCGCCCGAAGCTGTCTACGGGAGCAAATAAGCCATGGCCAAACTCAAACTCGGCATCCCCAAGGGATCCCTCGAAAACGCCACCATCGACCTCTTCCGCCGCGCCGGCTTCAACATCGCCACCAGCTCGCGTTCCTATTTCCCGGCCATCGACGACCCCGAAATCGAATGCATGCTCATCCGCGCCCAGGAAATGGCCCGCTACGTCGAAGACGGCATCCTCGACGCCGGTCTCACCGGCCTCGACTGGGTCTCCGAAGTCGGGGCTGACGTCCACGCCGTAGCCGACCTCATCTACGCTAAGCAGTCTTTCGGCAAAGTCCGCTGGGTCCTCGCCGTCCCCGAATCGAGCACCATCCAATCCGCAAAGGACCTCGAAGGCAAGATCGTTGCCACCGAACTCGTCGCGACAACGAAGCGTTACCTCGCCAGCTACGGAGTCACCGCGAAAGTCGAATTCAGCTGGGGAGCCACCGAAGTCAAGCCCCCCGAACTCGCCGACGCCATCGTCGAAGTCACCGAAACCGGCTCTTCCCTTCGCGCCAACAAGCTCCGCATCGTCGAAACCGTCCTCGAATCCAACACCCAGCTCATCGCCAACAAAACCAGCTGGGCCGATCCCTGGAAGCAGCGCAAACTACAGGACCTCAAACTCCTCCTCGACGGAGCCATCGCCGCCCTGGGCAAAGTCGGTCTCATGCTCAACGTCCACAAGGACAATCTCGCCACCGTCCTCGCCGTCCTCCCGGCCCTCAAGCGTCCCACCGTCTCCCCGTTAAGTGACGGAGAATGGTTCGCGGTCAACACCATCCTCGACGAAATCACCGTCCGAACCTTCATTCCCCGCCTCAAAGAAGCCGGAGGAGAAGGCATCGTCGAATACCCCTTAAACAAGGTAATTCCGTAATGTCCATCCGAATCCTCGAATCCACCTCCCTCGGCCGCCTTCTCGCCCGTCGCGACGCCAAAATGTCCGACGCCGAAGCCATCGTCCGGCCCATCCTCGAGGCGGTGCGTACCCGGGGCGATAAAGGTCTCCTCGAATACGCACGCCAATTCGACAACTTCCAGGGAAAATCCGTCCGCGTCGCCCCGGCCGACCTCGCCGCTGCCGACCAGCGCCTTACCCGGGATTTCCGCAGCGCGGTTGAGGTTTCAGCCCACAACGTTCGCCAGTACGCCGAAGCCCAGCTCCCGAAGCCCTCGTCGAAAGCCTTCTCCAAAGGCCGCGAACTGGGCCAGATCATCCGGCCCCTCGACACCGTCGCCGCCTACATCCCCGCAGGCCGTTACCCCCTCCCGTCCACCGTCATCATGACCGCCGTCCCCGCGCTCGCCGCCGGTGTCCCCAACATCTGTATCGCCTGCCCCAAACCAGTCGATGAAGTCGACGGCACCGCTCACATGCTCGGGGTCCACCACGTTTTCCGGATGGGCGGAGCCCAGGCCATCGCAGCCTTCGCCTATGGCACCAAAACTGTCCCCAAAGCCGACCGCATCGTAGGCCCAGGCAACATCTACGTAGCCGCAGCCAAGAAGCTCCTCGCCGGAGAAGTCGGCATCGACTTCGTCGCGGGCCCCACCGAAATCCTGATCATTGCCAACGAAGGCGACCCCCGTTTCCTCGCCGCCGACATGCTCGCCCAGGCCGAGCACGATACCGACGCCTCCGCCATCCTCCTCACCACATCAAGGAGCCTTGCTGAGGGGGTGGCAAGCGAAATAGCTCGCCAGCTCGAAACCCTCTCGACCGCCGCCGTAGCCAAAGTGGCCATCAAAAAGAACTCCGCCATTATCCTCGTCCGAGACCTCGAAGAAGCCGCTGAACTCTCCAACCGCTTCGCCCCCGAGCACCTCGCGTTGCACCACGAAGAACTCATCCCCGCCATTCGTCACGCCGGAAGCATCTTCCTCGGCAGCTACTCACCCGAAGCCGCCGGCGATTACGCCTCTGGCCCCAACCACGTCCTCCCCACTAGCGGAGTCGCCCGCCTCCGCGGAGGCCTCTCCGCCGCCGACTACGTCAAAGTCATCTCCGTCCAGAAACTAGACCAGTCGGCCCTAAAAAAGATCGCCCCCGCCGTCACCACGCTCGCCCGAGCCGAAGGCCTCGAAGCCCACGCCAGATCCGTCGAGGTGCGCCTTGAAAACTAATCCAACTTTGCGCTCTTTGCGTGCAACTCCTTTGCGCCTTTGCGAGAAACCAAAACGATCAGGGGGCCGCAACAATGTCTCTTAACCCCCGCGAAGCCGTCCAGAAAATGGCCCCGTACCACCCGCCCACCGGCAACCGCGCCACCAATCTGCGCCTCGACTTCAACGAAAACACCGTAGGCTGCTCCCCCCAGGTCATCCAGCGCCTGGTCCAGCGCCTCACCCGCGAAGCCCTCACCGTTTACCCCGACTACACCCGCGTTCGCCGCACACTCTCCGAATTTTTCCAAATCCCCAGTGAGCGAATGCTCCTCACCAACGGCACCGACGAAGCCATTCAGGTCCTCATCAACACCTACGTGGACCCAGGCGACGAAGTCTTGGTCCCCAGGCCGTCCTACGCCATGTATCGCTTCTACGCGGAAGTCGCCGGAGCCACCGTAACCGAAGTCGACTACGCCCCGCCAGTCTGCGCCTTTCCCCTCGAAGCCCTTCTGGCCAAAATCACCCCCGCCACCAAAGCCATCCTGATCTCGAACCCCAACAACCCTACCGGCACCGGAGTCGGCCTCCCTGCCATCGAGGCCATCCTCAAAGCAGCCCCCCACGCCGCCGTCCTCATCGACGAAGCCTACTACGAATTCTGCGGAGTCACCGCCCTCGGCCTCATCGACCAATTCCCCAACCTCTTCGTCTCCCGGACCTTCTCCAAGGTCTATGGCATGGCCGCTCTCCGCGTAGGCTGCCTTTTTTCGCAGGAAACGAACGTCGCCTTCCTCCACAAGGCCCAGTCCCCCTACTCCGTCAACGCGCTCGCCGCCATCGCTGCCGAAGCCGCCGTCGAAGACCCCGAGTACGTCACGGACTACGTAACGGAAGCCCTTGCCGCCCGCACGCTCCTCGCCGAAGGCTTCACCAAACTTGGCATCGAATACGTTCCCAGCTCCGCCAACTTCCTCCTCGGTTACTTCGGCAACCGGGCCCTTGAAGTCCGCGACGCGCTCCGCGACAAAGCCATCCTCGTCCGCGACCGCAGCTACGAAATCCCCGGCGGTGTCCGCATCACAGTCGGCACCAAAGAACAAGCCCGCCAGGTTCTGGCAGAACTGGAGAAAATCTGGTGAGCACTGACCCAAGAAAAGACCTCATTGTTTTCGATATGGACGGAGTCCTCGTCGAAGTAACCGAATCCTACCGCGCCACCATCCAGGCCACCGTTCTCCACTTCACCGGAAACGAACCCACCCGTGCCGAAATTCAGGAATGGAAGAACCGCGGAGGTTTCAATGACGACTGGAATCTCTCCCACCAGATGATCCACGCCCGGGGCGGCAACACGTCCCATCAGGATGTCGTCGACTACTTCCAGCATCTCTTCCACGGCGACGCGCAAACCCCCGGCATGATCCTCCGCGAACGCTGGATTTCCAGCCCTGGTCTTCTCGAACGCCTCGCCGAGGCGCACACCTTAGCTGTGTTCACGGGACGCCTCCGATGGGAAGCCCAACTGACTCTCGACCGCTTCACGCAGGTCCCCTTCGCGCCCATTGTTGGAGTCGACGACGTCGTCACGCCCAAGCCCAACCCCGAAGGTCTCCTCAAGATTAAGGCCACCGTGCCGCATAACAAAATCTGGTACGTCGGCGACACCATCGACGACGCCAAAGCGGGCGTCGCTGCCGGAGTTTCCTTCATCGGCATCGCCAAACACCCTGTCGAAATAGAGCTCTTGAAACAGCACGGAGCCCTGCACATCTTCGAAGACATCAATCAAATGGAGGCCATCCTTGGCTAAAAAAACTGCCCCCGCACCGGCGACCATGTCCCGCACCGCCACCCTCGAGCGCAACACGAAGGAGACTCAGATCACCGGCGAACTCCGCCTCGAAGGCACCGGCCAGTACAACATCTCCACCGGCATCCGTTTCTTCGACCATATGCTGGAACTCTTCACCAAACACGGCGGCTTCGACCTCACCCTCAAGGCCACCGGCGACCTAGACGTGGACCAGCACCACACCGTTGAAGACGTCGGCATTGTCATCGGCCAGCTCTTCTCCCAAGCCCTCGGCGACCGCAAAGGCATCAACCGCGCCGGCTACTTCGTCCTGCCCATGGACGAAACCCTCTGCGTCGTAGCCGTCGACCTCGGCGGACGCCCCGCCCTTGTCTACAAAGACCGCGTCAAAGTCCCGCTCGTCGGCGATCTCCAGTCCGAACTCGTCCCCGACTTCTTCGATGGCTTTGTCTATCACGCCGGAGCGAACTTCCACGCGAAGATCCTCTACGGTCGTTCCAACCACCACAAGCTCGAAGCCATCTTCAAGTGCTGGGCCCGAGCCATGCGCTACGCCTGCTCCACGGATGAGCGCATGAAAGACCAGCTCCCCTCCACCAAGGGCCTGCTCTAACCCAATGATCACGATCTTCGATTACGGTGCCGGCAACCTCCGCAGCGTCCAGAACACCCTGGATGAAATCGAAGCTCCGTACCAGGTCGTCGACGACGCACGTTCCCTCGAAACCGCGACCAAAATTATCCTCCCCGGAGTTGGCCATTACGGCCAGCTCCTGCGCTCGCTCGACGCGATGAATGTCCGCGAAACCCTCATCGCGCGAATCAAAGCCGACGTCCCGTTCCTGGGCATCTGCCTCGGCCTCCAGGCCCTTTTCGACTCCAGTGAAGAAGCGCCCGAAGAGCGAGGCCTGTCGATCTTTCCCGGTGCCGTCCAGCGTTTCGACAACACCGCAAGAGTCCCGCACATGGGCTGGAACCAACTCGAAACCGTCAGGCCGACGCGCCTCCTTGCCGGTCTTCCCGAAAGCCCGCACGTTTACTTCGCAAACAGTTACTACGTGCCGGTAGTCCCGCAAACAGCAGCCATCTGCAACTACTCGGTGCCGTTCACGGCGGTCCTCGAATCCGGCAACGTCTTCGGCGTCCAGTGCCACCCGGAAAAATCCGGCCCCCTCGGCCTGGCCATCATGAGGAACTTCGCCCAATGCTAGCGACCCGCCCCTCCCAGCCACCGCGAGCCACCACCGCCCCGCGAGCCACCACCGCCCCGCGAGCCACGACAGCCCCGCGAGCCACCATCGCCCCGCGAGTCACCATC
>CAMATG010000358.1 GCA_945860645.1 Candidatus Sulfopaludibacter sp. SbA3
ATGTGAACACGTATCGGCGGCAGATTGACAACAACTATCAGGGGTCGTTTGCGATGACGCGGACGACGGGCGCGCACACGATGAAGACGGGTTTTCAGTTGCGGAAGAACCAGTTCAATGTGTTCAACCCGGGCGGAAATTTTGCGGGCGTGTATTCGTTCAACGGCGAGCTGAGTTCGCCGACGCGGAACGGCGGGAACGGGATCCAGGCGATGAGCGATTTTCTGCAGGGGTATATTGCCACGGCGAACTACGATCTGCCGCAGCCGATGACGGGGCGGCGGAATACGAACCTGGGCGTGTTTGTGCAGGACGATTGGAAAGTAACGCGGCGGCTGACGTTGAACATTGGGATCCGGTACGAGTACGAGTCGCCGATGACGATGTCGAACGACATTTATTCGAGGCTGGACATTGTGACGGGGAAGCTGCTGGTAGCGGGGCAGAATGCGTCGCGGAGCCTGAACCTGGAGGCGGCGAAGAAGAACTTTGCGCCGCGTGTGGGCTTTGCTTTTTCGTGGGATCCGAAGACGGTGATCCGCGCAGGGGCGGGTGCGTTCTACAGCCAGATTTTCTCGAACCTGGGGGGCGTGGTGTTGTACCCGGGGTTCACGGTGGCGCAGGCGTTCCCGGACTTGGGCGTGGGCGTGGCGCAGCCGTTCCGGTTGCGCGAGGGGATGCCGCAGATTGCGGTGCAGAACTTCAACGATCCGTTCTTTGTGGAGCGGAATGCGACGGTGAACAACCCGCTGAACGCGGGGGCGCAGTTCGGGGAGATCAACCCGATGCCGCGGAGCTACCAGTGGAACTTCGGGATTCAGCGGGAAGTGATGCGGGGGACGGTGGTGGATATGAGCTATGTGGGGACGCGCGGGAACAATCTGCCGCTGAGCCTTTCGTTCAATCCGATTCCGTATGAGCGGGGGGAAGAGCTGGCGCGGATTGGGACGGCGGCGGCAAACCAGCAGGCGCGGCGATTGCCGCTGGTGGGGAACCTGGGATCGTTTGTGCACGCGGGAACGTCGAGCTACCACTCACTGCAGTTGAAGGCGGCGAAGCAGTTTTCGCGGTCGTTCGGGTGGACGGCGACGTATACGTACGCCAAGTCGATTGACGACGGGACGGGGCTGTTCAGCTTTTCGCAGCCGAACGACGTGGACGGCGGACAGTTTCCGTCGTTCTTCCGGCGGCTGGACCGGTCGCGTTCGAACTTCGACCGGCCGCACGCGCTAGCGGCGTCGGTGCAGTACAAGACCGGCGGGCCGGTGTGGCTGCGCGGGTTTACGATCAGCCCGATTCTGATTGCGCGCGACGGGTTGCCGGACACGATTACGCAGAGCAATTTGTGGCCTGGCGTGGGGCAGCAGCGTCCGTTCGTGGTGGGCACCGATGGGGAAGCCAAGGCGGGAACGATGACGCCGGAGGGGCAGGCGGTGCGTTATCTGCAGGCGCCGACGGCGGCGACTTTTCCGTTCCAGCCGGCGGGTCCGCTGTTTTCCGGCACGGGGAACAACCGGGTGATGGTGCTGCCGGCGACGTTGGGAAACCTGGGCCGGAACACGTTGCGGCAGCCGGGCGAATTCAACATCGATCTGGCGGTTTCGCGTACCTTTACGATTCGGGAGCGGATGCGATTTGAGCTGCGCGGGGAGGCGTTTAACTTCCTGAACCACACGAATTTCGACGGGCCGAACACGGCGCTGAGCGTGCAGGTGGATCCGGCGACCAACCGGGCGTTTTTCAATTCGCCGAGCTTTGGATTGATCACGGCGGCGAAGTCGGCACGGTTCCTGCAACTGGTGGGACGGTTCGAGTTTTGAGCCGGGTGTAAACTATCCCTTTTGCGATGCTGCTTGAACTCAAAGGGGTACAGAAACGGTTCGGAGGTGTGGTGGCACTCCGGAGCGGAGACCTGTCGATCAACGCCGGGGAGGTCCATCTGGTGATGGGCGAGAACGGCGCTGGGAAGTCGACGATGATGAAGATCATCGCGGGGCTGTACCAGCGCGACGGCGGGGAGATGAAGTGGCGCGGGGAGTCGGTGAACTTCGCGAACCCGGTGGAGGCGGCGAAGGTTGGCATTGCGATGGTGCACCAGGAGAGTTTGCTGGCACCGCATTTGACGGTGGCGGAGAACATTTTTCTGGGGCGGGAGTTGTCGAACCGGTTCGGGCTGGTGGACCGGGGGGCGATGTTTGATAAGGCTCGGCGGTTGATTGAGGAGCATCATTTTCCACTGCAGGCGGAGTGGAAAGTGGAACGGTTGAGTCCGGCGGGGAAGCAACTGGTGGAGATCTGCCGGGCGATTCAGCACGGGACTTCGTTGCTGATTTTTGATGAGCCGACGTCGTCG
This sequence comes from Candidatus Sulfopaludibacter sp. SbA3, assembly GCA_945860645.1. Classification (GTDB taxonomy): domain Bacteria; phylum Acidobacteriota; class Terriglobia; order Bryobacterales; family Bryobacteraceae. Next base: position 2,354 of record CAMATG010000358.1, read on the forward strand.
TTGTCCGAGGCGGAGACGCACGAGGTTTTTAAGATTGTGCGGACGCTGCGGGACCGGGGGACGGGCGTCATTTATATTACGCATCGCATGGATGAACTGCGGAGCGTGGGGGACCGGGTGACGATTTTGCGGGATGGGGAGACGGTGCACTCGGAGTCCATGTCGACGTTGTCGACGTCGAGCATGATTCGTTATATGGTGGGCCGGGAAGTGGCGGCGCTGTATTCGCGGGAGCCGGTAACGCCGGGCGAGGAGTTGTTGCGGGTGCATAATCTGACGTCGCCGCCGTCGGTGAAGGATGTTTCGTTGACGGTGCGGGCTGGGGAGATTGTGGGGATGGCGGGGCTGGTGGGTGCGGGGCGGACGGAGTTGTGCCGGGCTATTTTCGGGCTCGATCAGCCGAGCGCGGGGCAGATCTGGGTGGGCGGGGAGCACGTGTCGATCGGGAATCCGCGGGATGCGGTGCGGCACGGGGTGGCGTTGATTCCGGAGGACCGGCAGAAGACGGGGCTGGCGCGGGAGTTGCCGATTTCGTGGAACGTGACGCTGGCCGGGGTGCCGTCGAAGTATGGCGTTTTGCAGCACGGGGTGGAGCGGGAGATTACGGCGAAGGCGATTGAGCGGTTGCGGATCCGTTGTGATTCGGGCGCGCAGAAGGCGGGCCGGCTGTCGGGCGGGAATCAGCAGAAGGTTGTGATTTCGAAGTGGGTGTCGCGCGGGGCAAAGGTGTTTTTATTTGACGAGCCGACGCGGGGGATTGATATTGGCGCGAAGGTGGAAGTATTTGAAGTGATGGATGAGTTGGCGCGGCAGGGCGCGGCGATTCTGATGGTGAGTTCGGAGCTGCCGGAGTTGCTGCAGGTGGCCGACCGCATTCTGGTGATGCGGCAGGGGCGACTGGCGGGGGAACTGCCCGGGCGCACGACACAGGAAGAGATTATGCGACTGGCAACACTGCCGTCGTCTGGCACGGAGTTGGAGCTATGAAGACCGTTCAGCGGCTACTGCCGTTCATTACGTTGATCATTCTGGTGGTGGCGCTTTCGATTGCGACGCCGCACTTTTTGACGGCGACGAATTTATCGTCGGTGGTGCGGCAGACAGCGGTGTTCAACATCATGGCGCTGGGGATGACGCTGATCATTATTTCCAGCGGCGTGGATCTGTCGGTGGGCTCGATCCTGGCGATGGGCGGGCTGATGGGCACGATGGCGATGTCCAAGGGGCAGCCGATTCTGGTGGGCGTGCTGGTTGGGATTTTGACGGGCGGGCTGTTTGGGTTGATCAACGGTCTGGCGATTACGCGGCTGAATATCAGCCCGTTTATTGTGACGTTGGGGACGATGGGGATTGTGCGCGGGCTGGCGCTGGTGGTGTCGAACGGCTTGCCGGTGCATGAGATTCCGAAGGCGTTTTCGTACCTGGGGGAAGGCACGGTTTTAGGGGTTCCGTTTGTGTTGTTGCTGCTGGTGGTTTGCGCGTTTTTGGTGCATTTCTTGCTGGACCATACGCGGCTGGGGCGGTATACGTTCGCAATTGGGAGTAACCAGGACGCGGCGATTTACGCGGGCATTCCGGTGAAGTTTCATACGACGGCGATCTATGCGATTGGCGGGTTGCTGACGGGGTTGGCCGGGATGATTGAGGCGTCGCGATTGATGACCGGGCAGCCGACGGCGGGGCAGGGGTATGAGCTGCAGGCGATTGCGGCGGTGGTGATTGGGGGCGGGAGTTTGCGGGGGGGTGAGGGGTCCGTTGTGGGGACGCTGATTGGTGGGTTTATTATGGGTTTGCTGGCGAATGGGTGTGATTTGTTGGGCATCAATCCGTACTGGCAGCAGGTGATTATTGGGGCGGTGATTATTCTGGCGGTGAGTGTGGATGAGTTGCGGAAGCGGCGGGCGGTGTAGGGTGATAGACTAGACTTAGTCCACTATGGCTGTCACAAACATTCACGAGGCGAAGACGCACTTTTCGAAGTTGATCGAGCGTGTCGGCGAGGGTGAGGAGATCACGATCGCCAAGGCGGGGAAGCCTGTTGCGAAGCTGGTTCCTTACACGGAGACGCTGAAGCCGAAGCGGAAACCTGGAATGTGGAAGGGTAAAGTTCTAATTCACCCAGATTTTGACAAACCAGATACCGAGTTAGAGAGCCTATTTTACGGGGGGCCGATTGAACCTGCTCCTTGACACGCATGTGCTGCTATGGTGGCTTAGCGACAACCCTCGGCTGTCCAAGAAGGGCCGAAAGTCGATTGAAGACGCCGATACTGTGTGGGTAAGCGCAGTGACGGGTTGGGAGATTGAAACGAAGCGGGCGCGGGGATTGTTGGAGGCGCCGGGGGACTTGGAAGAAGCGCTGCGGTTCAACGATTTCAGGCCGCTCCCACTGCGGTTTGGACACGCGGTGGCGGCGGGGCAGTTGCCGGCAATTCACCGCGATCCGTTTGACCGGATGCTGGTTGCGCAGGCGAAGCTGGAGGGTTTGGTACTCGTTACGGTGGACAAGGAAATAGCGAAGTATGGCGTGGCGGTGATTGCGGGCTGAGCGGGATTTGGGTTTACTGGAGAGATGAGTGAACCATCGATTTCGCGGGGCGTGTTGCTGACGCATTTTGACTACACGCTGTGGGCTTCGTTGCGATTGTTGGACGCGGCGGGGCGGTTGACGGCGGAAGAGTTGACGCGGGATTTGCAGGTGTCGCATACGTCGCTGTTGGGGACGTTGCAACACATCTACTACGCCGATCGGACGTGGCTGGCGCGGCTGGAGGGGCGGACGCGCGATGCATTCATGGACCCGGAGCCGGGGCCGGATGTGGCGGCGTTGAAGGAGCATTGGCCCGTGGTGATTAAGGCCTTGCGGGACTTTGTGGAGTTGGCTCCGGAGGCGTTGTTTGCAAGCGATTTGACGTTCAAACGGCTGAACGGCGATGGGTATTCGCTGGCGCATTGGAAGGTGCTGCTGCACATCGTGAATCACGCGACGCTGCACCGCGGGCAGGTGATGGGGATGTTGCGGCAACTGGGGCATGTGCCGCCGGGAACCGATTATTTGTTCTACCATCTGCAACTCTAATAGACTGGCAGGCGCAGGAGACTATGCGCCTACTTTCGTTTTTTCTTTTGGCTGGGGCTGCGTTCGCGCAGGTGGATCGCGGTACGTTTACCGGAACCGTTTCCGATACATCTGGCGGGCTGGTGCCGAATGCGCGGATCACGATCCGCAATACTGCTACCGGCGCTGTGGCCGATGTTGCGACCAATGAAGCGGGGCAGTATGCGCGACCGAACCTGCCGATTGGGCCGTATCAGATCACGGTTGATGCCGATGGATTTAAGAAGTTTGTGCGCTCTGAGCTAAACCTGGGAGTGGCCGAGACGCTGCGCGTGGACGTGCAGTTGACGGTGGGATCGACGTCGGAGACGGTGGAGGTGAGCGCGGAGTTGCCGAAGGTGAATACCGATTCGCCGATGGTGGGGACGAGCCTCTCGACGAAGTCGCTGACGACACTGCCGTTGAGCTTTTCGGGCGGAAGGACAGCGGAAGCATTCGCGTACCTGATTACGCCGGGCGTATCGGGCGGGACGTTTGAGAATCACGTGAACGGGTCGGCTTCTTTTGCGATCGAGACGATTGTGGACGGGGCGTCGACAACGGTGAACCAGGGCGGGAATTTCTCGCCGATGTCGGTATCGGTGGAGGCGTTGCAAGAGGTGAAGTTCCAGACGGGCGGGATGTCGGCGGAATTCGGCCGGACGCAATCGGGGGTGTTCAATTACGTGATGAAATCGGGCACGAATCTGGTTCATGGGAGCCTTTATGGCGGGGTCCGGAATGAAGCGCTGAATGCGAATACGTTCGCCAATAAGGCGCGGGGTGTTTCGCGGGCGCAGGACCGGAAGATCAACTATGCGGCGAGTGTTGGGGGTCCGGTTTGGATTCCGAAGATCTACGACGGGCGGAACCGCACGTTTTTCTTTTATTCGCATGAGCGGTATCGGGAACGGAACTACGGGTTCGGCTCGCCGAGCCGGAATGCGCCGCAACCGGAGTTTTATCAGGGAGATTTTGCACGGCTGCTTGGGCCAGTTACGACGTTCCGCGATGCGCTGGACCGGCAGGTGGCGCGGGGCGCGATTTATGATCCAACGACGTTCCGGCAGTTGGCGAACGGGCGATGGATTGGCGATGCGTTTCCAGGCAACCGGATTCCGGTGTCGCGGTTTTCGCAGGTGGCGCGCAATGTGAATTCGATTGCGGTGAAGCATTATCTGCCGACGATTCGGGATGCGAA
>CAMATG010000359.1 GCA_945860645.1 Candidatus Sulfopaludibacter sp. SbA3
CTCCACGCGCAACGCAAACGCCCGCACCGACTTCCCCGCCCCGAACGGATACGGCTGCGGTTGAAACCCCTTGTCGCCCTCGTTACGCAACAACTGTGGCACATCGCCCAACAGCAGCAGATCCTGGTCGTAGTCGTGGTCATAATCCAGCCACAACGCCGCCGAAAACACGCCCGCCGAAATCGTCTTCCCCGTCCCGCCGGCCATGTGCAGAACCACGTCCGCCGGCGTCAACACAGCCACGTCCAACAACCCATCGTTATTCGCATCCCCCGCCGCCGCGCCCAGCACCGGCCCGCCCACCTTCCACCGCACCACCCCATTCCGTCCCACCACCGCCGCCCCTGTCGCCGACGCCGCCAACACCCCATCCTTCACCGCTGTCAACTGCGCCGTCGCCGCGTCCATCGCAAACGCCGTCGGCAAATCCGTAAATGTGGCCTTCACCGAAGAAGCCACCGCCATCGGCTCCGGCTCATCCAAAATCTCCGAATACCAGGACCACTCCAAATCCTCCGGAATCGGGTCCCCCTCGCGCTCTTTCTTTAGGCGCTGAAAGATCTCCAACTCCTTGCGCGCCTCCTCGGCCTGCCCCCCCTGCCGGTACAAATTGAACAACTGAAAATGCGGCCCAAACAGCCGCCCGTCCAGCTCGATGGTCTTCCGGAACGCCGCGATCGCCCCCGCCATATCCCCGTTCTGCTTCAGCAAAACGCCCAGATTATAAGTCCCCGGCGCATCCCCCGGCGCCAACTCCACAAACTTCCTGATCTGCGCCAGCGCCTTCTCGGTCTCCCCAAACTTCTTCCACTGAATGCCCAGGTTGAACCAGGTATGCGGCAACGACGGGTCCTGCTTCTGCACCCGTTCCAACTCCGCCATCCCCTCCTGCGTCGCCCCGCTGCGCAACAATGCCAACCCGTAGTTCAGCCGGTCCCTGGCATCGTTCGGCCGCATCGCCACGGCCTTGGCGAACTCCGCCACCGACTCCTTATGCGTCGTCGGGTTCTCATAAAACGCCTTCCCCAGATTGCGGATCGCCGCCAGCCGGTCCGCATCGGCGGCCGGCCTCTGCCCGAAAAGCAAAACCCCGGCGAATAAAACGAAAAGGCGCGAATACATACCCATGGAATGGATTGTACCCGCGCCCGTCCGATTCACGAAAAGTACAGAACTACCGAGTCGGCAGCTGCACCGTGTTCGACGTCAGGCTGTTGATGCGCATCGAGACCGGCGCGCTACCAGCCGCCACACCCGCCGGCATCTGGAAGAGGGTGACGTAGAAGCCGGGGAAGCCCGGAATCACTGTCGTGCCCGCCACCGCCGCGTTCTGCCCGCCCACGGTCAGGGTCACGCCCAGAGCCACCGGGTTGGGGTTCATGGCGATTTCGCCGGTCGCCAGCGCCGGAGTCGTCTGGCCAAGGCCCGTCGACAGAATCGCCAACGCCTCACCGGCCCGCGCCGGGGAAGCCGCACGAACCAGTTCCAACGTCGTCGCGCGGATCACAATCGCGCCGCCGCCGTCGAAGAACAACGCAGGGGCCTGCGCCGCCACCGTCGCCTGCACGGTGTTCGACGTCCCGTTGGAGGTCTTCACCACCACGGGCTGCGAACCCACCGGGACGTTGAAGGGAACCTGCGCCACGATGTAGGTGGAGGGGTTGTTCCGCGGCTCAACGCCCACCGAAACGATCGGAGCGGCAATGCCGCCAACCGTGACGCTGGTGCCGTTGACGGCGGCCGGAAGGGTCAACCCGTCCAGCCCGCCCAGCCGCGAACCAACCTTCACCAGGTCGCTGCCGAAGATCGTGAACTGGCCGCCGGGGGCGATGTTGCGCACGCTCGTGTCGCTCACCGCGCTGATCACCGTCAGGATGCTCGGCGCCTTCGTGTTCTCCTCGCCCATCTGTACCCGCACCGCGCCGCCGGCGTTCACCGCCGTGTGTAAGTTGATGTAGTGGTTTTCCGGATTGGTCAGCAGCGAGTTGAGCGAGGTCAACGCCTGGCCGCCGGCAATGTTCACCGGCAGGAAGAGGTTGAGGAAGCCAGACGCCGAATCCACTCCGCGCAGACCGCTATTGATCGTCACGCCGCCATTGGCGCCGGCCTTGCCGTCGTGGATGTGCAGGCCCGTGAAGCGCGTTTCGCCGGGGAACCGGGTGTTGACGTCGAAGGTCACCACCGCCGCCGTCACCGCGCCTGTACGATCGCGCGAAGCGTCGATCCACAGGTTGCCCACCGCCGTCGCGTTCAGCCCCGTAATTGCAGGAACTTCATTGGAGGGCAACATGCTCACCGGGAACCGGATCAGCTCCGTGCGGCCCATCTGCGAACGCATCACGCCGCCCGGATACTTCGTCGAATGGATGTTGATGTAGAACTCTTCCGGAAAGTCGAACAACCCTTCCAACGCCGGAACCGCCGCGGTGCCCGCCACCACTTCCACGCGCCGGGTGATATTGCCACTGCCGCTCGCCGCCGATTCAACCGAATTCGCGCCGCCGGCGATGCCCGTGTTGATCAACACACCGCCATTCACCGCGCGTCCGCCGGTGTGGATGTGCAGACCGGTGAAGGTCGTCGCTTCCGGAACCGTGTAGTCCACGCTGAACGTCGTCGCGCCGCCGATGTAGCGGTAGTTGGCGTCATAGGCGCGGATCGCCTCTACGCTGCCCAGCGCCGTGCTGTTGAAATCGGTGATGGCCGGGATCTCGTTCCGCGGGCTCATCCGGCCAATCAGCATCGACCGTTCCGCGCGGTACAACTGGCCGCGCAACACGCCGCCTGCGTACACCGTGGTGTGCAGGTTGGCGTAATAGCCGTTCGGATTGGTGAACAGGCCGTTCAACGCCGCCACGCCGGCCATATCGGTCGCCAGCACCTGCGCCTGGCGCTCGATGATGCCGCGCGCCGTAGCGACCGTCAGCGAGTTCGCCCCGGTGATGCCGGTATTGATGACGACGCCCGCGTTCACACCCGCCGCACCGTTGTGCACGTGCAGGCCGGTGACCGTCGGCGTGTCGGGGAAGTTGTGGTAGACAACAAAATCAACAGAGCCAGAGACGATCTGTCCCTGGGCATTGCGCATGGCGTGGGCGTACAAAACGGCCGTGCCAGTGGCGGCATATCCAGTGATGGCAGGAACTTCGTTATCCGGGGAGAGCGCGGCAACAAAGACTGCGGTTTCTGCGGACTGAGCAAATACGCTGGCGCCAAAGGCGCACAAGGCGAGTAGGAGTTTTTTCATATCGTTTTTCATTTCCCCGCTTGTAACAATACGACAAACAAGCGGGGAATGAATACGCGCAAACGGTAGAATTAACAAGTACTTCGCGGTGTTTTACCGCTGACGACCTACGCGGACTTCGCCTTACTCACCGCCCGCTGCCACCCGCTCCACAGCGCGTCCCGCGTCGACGCCGCCATCGACGGCTCAAACAGCCGCTCCGCCCGCCAGAACGACTCCACCTCGCTCAGCGATTTCCAATACCCCGTCGCCAACCCCGCCAAAAATGCCGCCCCCAGCGCCGTCGTCTCCGGATCCGCCGGGCGCACCACCGGCCGGTCCAGAATATCGGCCTGGAACTGCATCAGGAAGTTGTTCGCCGCCGCGCCACCGTCCACGCGCAACTCCGCCAGCCGCGCCCCGCTGTCGGCCTCCATCGCCGCAATCAGTTCCCGCGTCTGGTAGGCCATCGATTCCAATGTCGCCCGCACAATCTCGGCCTTGCCCGCCCCTAGCGTCAACCCCGTGATCTCCGCCCGCGCCTCCGCGTCCCAATGCGGCGCACCAAGCCCCACAAACGCTGGCACCACATACACGCCGCCCGTGTTCGGAATCGAGCTCGCAATCGCCTCCGTCTCCGGCGCGCTTTCAATCAGGCCCACTTTATCCCGCAGCCACTGCACCGCCGCGCCCGCCACGAAGATGCTGCCCTCCACCGCAAACTGCGCTTCCGCCGTCACCGACGCCGCCCGCGTCGCCAGCAACCGGTTCTCCGAAATCGGCTCTTTATCCCCGGCATGCAACAGCGCGAAACAGCCCGTGCCATACGTGTTCTTGGAAAGTCCCTTGGCAAAACAGGCCTGCCCCGCCAACGCCGCCTGCTGGTCGCCCGCGATGCCCGCAATCGGCACCTCGGCGCCAAACACGGCCGCATCGGTGTGCCCGACAATCGCCGAACTCGGCACCACCTTCGGCAGCATCGCCCGCGGCACGTTCAAGAGCGCCAGCAGTTCATCGTCCCAGTCCCCGGCGCCCAGGTTAAACAACATCGTCCGCGACGCGTTCGTCGGATCGGTCACATGCACACGCCCGCCGGTCAGGTTCCATATCAGCCACGTGTCGATATTCCCAAACAGCAAATCGCCATTGGCCGCCTTCGCCCGCGCGCCCTCCACGTTGTCCAGAATCCACTCAATCTTGGTCCCCGAAAAGTAGGCGTCGACAACCAACCCGGACTTGCGCGTAATCTTCGCCGCGTGCGCCGCCAGCTCGCGGCACCGCGCCGCCGTCCGCCGGCACTGCCACACAATCGCCGGCGCCACCGGAACGCCCGTCGCCTTGTCCCACACCACAGTCGTCTCCCGCTGGTTCGTGATGCCGATGGCGTGCACGTCGGAAGGGCCGAATCCAGCCAGCCCCAACGTGTTCCGAACGGCCTGCATTTGCGACTCCCAAATCTGCGCCGCATCCTGTTCCACCCAGCCCGGATGGGGGAAATGAGACACCGTCGGAACCGACGCCAGAGCGATCCGCCGGGCCTCCCGATTGTAAAGCGCGGCGCGCGCGGAAGTCGTACCTTCGTCGAGGGAGAGAATATAGGACATCGAGGTGATTATAATGTCGTTATATGTTCTTCCGCCGCGAGAAAGAAACCAAGCTCACTTTTTCTGACCGTTTGGGCGCCGCCCGCTCGGCTGGATTCACCGTCGAAGGCACGCTGGTCACGCGCCGCGGCCTCGGCTGCGAAGTCACCGAAGGGGCGGAAGGCATGCCGGAAATCGGCGAGGCCGGTCTGCTCGTGCACGGCAAAGAGATCGCCCGCCTCGTCCACGGCGGCTATCAGATGTTCTTCGTCACGCGCGACGGCCACAAACTGGCCGCCCTCTCCGAGCACCTCAAGGCGCTCCATACCTTCACCGAAGACCTCACAGAAGCCCTCGGCTCGACGTCCATGTACAACACCGGACTCGGCACGATTTGCACCGGCCACCTCTACGACCGCGTGAAGGACCGCGACCACGGCGCCGACAAACGCCCTTGGGAATAACCTCCCGCTGAACAAATCTGGAATCAAAAAAGGGGTCCCTCGGCCCCTTTTTTCATTACCGCAACAACACCGCCAGCCAGTCATCCGGCGACGGCGGCAACTGCCATTTCGGCTTCGTACCGGCAAGCAGAGACTCCAGCTTCCGCCACTGCGCTTCCCCGGCGGGATGAATCCCTTCCCACGCCCCGGCCAGCGCCTTCCCCGAACCGGCCTTATCGTCTTTCAGGTACAACTGCAGCGCCCGGATCGCTTCCGGCGGAAACGGCAGTCCCGGCGGCATCGGCGTTCCAGCCACCAGCGCACCCAGAAACACACTCTCCATCGTATTGGCATCCAACTCTCGCCGCACCCGCTCCGCCCCGGCCAGGTCCCGCCGGTTCAACGCCATTAGGCCCAACAAAAACAGGGCCTTCCCCCGCTCAGTCGATTGCGACGCTGCCCGCAACTTCTCCGCCGCCGCCTCCGGCGCATCCCCATGCCAGTCCCACACAGCCTGGACTAACAACGGATTGCGCATGCCGCCCTTCGCCCGCACGTCCAGATAGCGCTGCAGCAACGCCACTGCCCGCGTCTTGTCCCCGGCCCGCCGCGCCGCGTCCGCCGCTTTCCACAAATCCAAACCGCCGGCAAACGTCGCATTCAAATTCGCTGCCGCCTCAAAAAACTGCGCCGCCGCCGAGTAATCCCCAAACGCATAAGCCACCTCGCCCCGGGTGTCCGCAAACGAAGGTTCGTTCGGCGCTGCGGCCATCGCCGCCGCCGCGGCACTTTCCGCCTTTGCCCGGTCTCCGGCATACACCGCCACATACGCCATCTGATTCGAAAACCGCGGATGGCGCGTCAACGTCGACAGCCGCTCAAACAAACCCATCGCCCCCGCGTAATTCCGCGCCGCCAGCGCCTCCTGCGCCGCCTTCTCCTGCAAATCCAAGTCCGCCGGCGATAGCTCCGCCAGCGCAATCATCGCCGCCGCGTGGGCGTTTTTGTCCTTCCGCAGTTCCGCCAGCGCCACCCGGATCCGCGCCGCGTCGTACGGCGACATCTGCCCCACCGGCGCCCGTTCCAACACCGCCAGCGCCGCCGTCACTCCGCCCGCGCGCTGCGCCTGCGCCGCCCACGCCTGCCAGCCGCTCCCAAACAAAGGATCCGCCTTCACCACCGGCTCCAGGTCGTCGCCCTTGGCCACAGCCCGCACCGTCGCGGCCTTCGGAGCCGCCCGTTTCTCGGCCGCCAATGCCGTCCCCACCGCTCCCGTCAACCGCCCCAGGCACTCCTCGAACGGCCCATCGCAAACCACCGGCTGATCGTTCAGCCGCAAATGAAAGCGGTTCTTCGCCACATACCCGTCCACCACCATCGCC
>CAMATG010000360.1 GCA_945860645.1 Candidatus Sulfopaludibacter sp. SbA3
GATGATTCAGCGCTCCGACGATGGCGGACAGACCTGGGAACCCGTCGACAACAAGTTCGTCTACGCCGGCGTCCCCGGCACCCACCAGTGGTACGATGGCACGCCCCACCCCTGGGAATTCAAACGGGTGTGGCACCTGGAGCCATCCCTCGACGATCCCGATACCGTCTACGCCGGCGTCGAGGACGCGGCCATCTTCAAGACCACCGACGGCGGCAAATCCTGGAACGAACTCGCCGGTCTCCGCGAGCACGGCTCCGGCCCTCGCTGGCAGCCCGGCGCCGGTGGCATGTGCCTCCACACCATCGTCATCGATCCCCAAAACCCGCAGCGCATCTTCATCGCCATCTCCGCCGCCGGCGCCTTCCGCACCGAGGACGGCGGCGCCACCTGGACCCCCATCAACCAGGGCCTCAAGTCCGAATACATCCCCGATCCCAACGCCGATGTCGGCCACTGCGTCCATCGCATCGCCCTCCACCCGTCCCGCCCCGACACGCTCTTCATGCAGAAGCACTGGGACGTCATGCGCTCCGACAACGCCGGCGACTCCTGGCATGAAGTCAGCGGCAACCTTCCCACCGATTTCGGCTTCCCCATCCAAGTCCACGCCCACGAGCCCGAAACCATCTACGTCGTGCCCATCAAGAGCGATTCGCTCCACTACCCGCCCGATGGCAAGCTCCGCGTCTACCGCAGCCGCACCGGCGGCAACGAATGGGAAGCGCTCACCAGCGGACTCCCCCAGCAGGATTGCTACGTCAACGTCCTCCGCGACGCCATGGCCGTCGACAAGCTCGATCAATGCGGCGTCTACTTCGGCACCACCGGCGGCCAGGTCTACGCGTCCGCGGACTCCGGCGACAACTGGACGGCCATCGCCAGCAATCTCCCGCCCGTGCTGTCCGTCGAAGTGCAAACCATCCCATGACCATCCGCGTCGTGCTCCCCGCGCACCTGCGAACGATAGCCAAAGTGAGCGGCGAAGTCGAACTCGACGTCGCCGCTCCGGCCACCATTCCGTCCGTCCTCGACGCGCTCGAAGCCCGCTTCCCCGCCCTGCAAGGCACCATCCGCGACCACGTCACCCGCGTCCGCCGCCCCTTCATCCGCTTCTTCGCCTGCAGCGAAGATCTCTCGCACGACCCACCGGAAACCGTTCTCCCCATGCCCATTCAAACCGGCGCCGAGCCATTCCTCATCGTCGGCGCCATCGCCGGCGGCTAGACCCGTTACGTTCCCCTCCCGCAGCACGGCCCCCACGGGGACACCCGCGTGCCGAAGCGCGACAGCGCGAAGGCCGGGTGTCCCCAGACGCCGCACGCTCCAACTTTCCGCTCCGCTACGGCGTCAAAACAGCATGATCAAATTCCTGCTGGGCGCCATCCTCGCGGTTCTCATCTGGATGAACCTCCACGGCGTCAGCCACCGCGAAAGCCCCGCTAAACCCATCGCCAAGCGCTACCAAATCGACAGCTTCCACCAAGCTCTCGACGCCTTCAAACAAGACACCGGGCGCTACCCCACCGATGCCGAAGGCCTGCAAGTCCTCCGCAATGCCCCAAACATCAAAGGCTGGCGCGGCCCCTACCTCCGCCAGGACATCCCTGCCGATCCCTGGAACACGCCCTACAAATATCGCCTCCACCCCGAAGGCTACCCCATCATCAACTGATCACCGCCCCTGTCTCCGTCGTATCGTACCCAGCCAGAACCTCCAACTTCCGCCGCAACGCCGCCCGCTGCAAAACATCCAAAAACGTCTGCGCCACCGGCGTCTCCATCGTCTCCCGCCGCATCACAAAGTCGTAGCGTTCACTCTGCAAAGGAACAAAGTCCAACCCGAACGTCTGCGCCGCCGACCGCGTGGCTAAGCAACAATCCGCCTCCTCCGTCAGCACCATATACGCCGCCGCCAGATGCCCATGCGCCACCCGCTCATACCCGACAATCTTCTTCCCCGCCAACCCCGCCTCGCCCAACAAACGATCCAACAAGCCCCGACTCCCCGACCCCGCCTCCCGGTTCACAAACCGCACCTTTTTCCGCGCCAGATCCTCGACTTTCAGAATCTCCTTCGGATTCCCCCGCGCCGTCACAAACCCCTCTTCCCACCGCGCAAACGTCACCACCGCGAAGTCCTCATCCGGAAACTCGCTCTTCAAAAACGGCAGATTGAACTCCCCCGTCTCGGCGTCCTCCAGATGCGATCCCGCAATGTGCACCTTCCCTTCCGCCAACCAGCGCAACGCCAACTTGCTCGACGCCGCCGCCGACACAATCTCCACCCCGCTCAACCGCTCCACCATCCGCGACACCAACCCAATCGCCGGGTCGCACCCCGCCATCACCATCTTCTTCGCCGAACTCTCTTCTTTCCCAAACGAAACCAGCTCCGCCATCCCCCGCCCCACGTGCGAAACCACTCCATCGGCCTCCGGCAAAAAGTAAGGCGAAGCCGTCACCGGAATCCCCACGCGCCGCGCCCCGACATGGCATACCCGCACCGCCTGTCCCCGCGCCACCGGCGTCGCGCTCAGCACCTCCGCCGGCACGCACTCCGGCGCCTCCGGCTTCTCCGAAACCAGCGAAAACAGCTCCTCCACCGGCACTTCCAACTCCCGCGCCAACCGCAGCGTCACTTCGGTATTCGGCACATAAGTCCCCGCCTCGATCGCATGGATCGTCTGCCGGCTCACGCCCACCCGCCGCGCCAATTCCGTCGCGCCCACCCCCCGGCTCTTCCGCACGTCGCTCAACTGGTTCTGAATCTTCGCATCCATGGCTAAGGCGCCGGCGTCATCACCGCCAGCCTTACCAGCATACGCACCGAACACGCCGCCCGCTTGTCCCGCGGAACCACCAACCGGAGCCATCCGTCGCCTCCGCCACTACAAAGCTCGCCAGGGCCGCCCCCCGTAGTTCTCCCAACCCGGCCAACTGCAGAACATCCCGCAACAGTACACTTTCATACTTTACGGATTGGCCGTTGTGGGTCAGTGTCGCCGACATCCGCGCCATCCGGCCCAACTCCTTCGGTGTCAGCCGCAGTGCCGTCAGTGCGGTCCCCTCCACCCGGACCTCCTGTGCAACTCCAGTCACCGCCACCAGAGCCAATAGAATTAGGGTCCGCATCGCTGCCTCAAAAATGGAGCTTAACGACCAACTCAAACACCCGCGGATCCAGCGCCGTCGTAATCGACCCAAACGCCGGCGCCCCAAAACTCCCGTTCGGATTCCCAAGCGGCGGCGTATTCGTCACATTGAACGCCTCCGCCCGGAACTCCGCCCGCAGCCGTTCCGTCAACGAAAACGTCTTCCCCACCATCACATCCAAACTCCCGTACCCCGGCCCCACCACAGGGTTCCGCGAACTGTTCCCGATCGTAAACTGCCCCGCCGCCACAAACGCCCCGGTGTTAAACCACCGCCCTGTCGATCGCGCATCCCCCGCCAGCACCGGAGAACCCACCCGGTTCGGCCGCTGAATCCCAAACCCAGCAAAGGCGTTCAGGTTCGTCGCCTGCGTCACCGCCACCGGACTGCCGGACTGTCTCCGCACAATCCCCGCCACCTGCCATCCCCGCGCCTTCGGCAACTCATAAACGAACCCGATAGAAACGATGTGCGGCACATTCCCGGTCGACACATCTTTTTCCAGCCGCTTATTAAAACTATCCGCCGCCTGGAACGTCGCCGCCGGCCCCGTCAGCACCGCCGAATCAAACACCGCGCCGGCATCGTCAATCAAACGCGAAAACGTATAAGCCCCCGTAAACGTCAATCCCCGCGAAAACCGCTTCTCCACTCGCACCTGAAACGAGTGATACGTCGAGTGCCCAACGTTGTTCCGGTAAAGCGACACCGTCGTGAATCGCGGATACGGCCGCAGCAGCTGCCCCCGCGCGATCGTCGCCCCGCCAATCTGCCCGAAGTAGGGATTCGCCACCTGCTGCGTCAACTGCGAACCCAACGCCAACTGCTCCACCGTCAACTGGTTCAGATTCACATCCGGCACACCCAGTCGCGTCAGCTTCGAACCCAGGCACCCGGCCTCCACGCTCCAGTCCGACCAAAACGCCTTCTGTAACGTGACGTTCCACTGCTGCGCGTATCCGCTGCCGTTGTTCCGCTGTACTCCGAACACGCCCTGCCCCAGTCCAGCGTCCGGCCCCGCCGGCTGCATCCGCACATTCGGGCCCTGCGAAAGCACAAACGCCGGATTCACGTTGTCCAGCGTCTGCTGGCCCACGGTCTGAATGTACGGAAACAGTGGCGTAGTGAACGGCGTAGTAATACCCGCCTGTTCAATCCACGTCATCCCATACCCGGCCCGCACGACAAACGAATCACTCACCGTATACGCCAATCCCATCCGCGGCGCAAAATTCTTCTTCTCTAAATCCCTCGCCGATCGCCCCACGCCATTCGCGCCCAGCAGATCCAACTTCTGCGTCGCCAGGTTAAACACGGCACCCCGGTCGCCCACCACCGTCGACGGAAAATTCAGCGTATACCGCACACCCGGATTCAGCGTCAGCCGCCGCGACACGCGCCAATCGTCCTGCACGAAAAACTCCGCGACCCGCGCCCGCGGCGAAATCGTCTCAGGCTGCGCGTCCAGACTGAACCGCCCGACCTGCCCCAACAAAAATGACGCAAACGCATTCCCCGTATTCGCCATCGCCGCGCCATTCGCTGCCAACCCCGCCGTAAAAATCGATGTGAACTGGTAGTTCCCAGTCGGGCTCGGCGGCTGCAACACGTCCAGCGTCTGCAACCGGATATCGGCGCCCATCTTCAAACTATGCCGCCCCGAAACCCGCGCATAATTGTCGATAAACTGCGTAACCGACGTCGTAAATGTCGCATTTCCGCTCGCCGGCGGACCCAATTGCTGCACGCCCACCACATCAAAAGTCGGCAGGACGTCAGAGAACGAACCCGTCGGCACATTCGGAATTCCCAGCCGCTCGCCCGTCCGCATCGCCGTCCGCCCGAACCCGCGCCGCGTGTAACCCGCCCGCAACTGGTTCACCGCACTCGGCGAAAAAGCCCACGTATGCTCGGCCGACACACTATCCGCCCGCGTCAACGTGTTCCCAATCACACCCGTCGTCAGGTTTCCACTGCCATCCGGCAACGGTGCAGTCGGCCGGCTGTCATCCCGCAAAAACGAGTAGCGCCCGAACACCCGATGCCGCTCACCGAAGTACCGGTCCAAACGCCCATCAAACTGGTCCGCCGCCGTCTCGTCATTCCCCTGGTGCCGGTAATTATTCGCCCCGGCCTCGCTGCCCACGGGATACCGCTCCGCCAAGCCCGCCGCCACCCGATCCAGGCGCGTCGCCGGAATCGTATTCCCCACAAACGCATCCCGCGCAAATCCGGTCTCCGTGCGCCGCGTCGTCGCCGGATCAAAAACTGGCTGCGCAAAAACGCCCCGCCGCTGCGCCAAGGTCGGCACCGTGCTCACCCGCACCACCCCGGTGTTCAACCGCGTGCCCTGCCAGTCAGCAAAGAAGAAAGTCCTGTTCTTCTGCACCGGACCGCCCACCACAAATCCATACTGGTTCCTCCGGAATCGAGGCTTGTCCCCGCTAGTCGCAAACAGGTTCCGAGCGTTCAACTTCTCATTCCGGAAGAACTCAAACATCGTCCCATGCAACGCGTTCGTCCCCGCCTTCTGGTTCACCATGATGACGCCGCCATTGCTCCGCCCGTACTCCGCCGAATAGCTGTTCGTCTCCACCCGAAACGCGTCAATCGCATCCACAATCGGATAAAACGCCACCTGACCCGGCTCCGGCTGCAGCACGCTGATCCCGTCGTAGATGTATTCACTCACCCGCGGCCGGCTCCCGTTAATCCGCGGCAACACGCTCCCCGGCGGCAGGCTCACCCCCGGCGCCAACGCAATCAGCGGAACAAAATTCCGCCCGTCCAACGGCAACGTCACCACCTTCCGCTGCTCCACCACATAGCTCACCGCCCCCCGCCCCGCCTGCAGCAACGGCGCCTCGCCATTCACATCCACCGCCTGCCGGTCCTCGCTCAGCCGCAACGACACGTCCAGGCTCACCCGGTCCCCCACCCGCAGCACCACACCCTCCCGCTCCACCGGCGCAAACCCGCGAGCCGAAACCGAAACCCGGTACTCCCCCGCTGGCAGCGCCAAAAACGGAACGTCCTCTCCCTCCGTCCGTGCCGACCACCCCGTCCCCGCATGCGACACCGCCACCACCGCCCCATGAACCGGCAACCCGGCCGGGTCCAACACGCGCACCAGCAACTCGCACTTCGTCGCCTGACCGTGCATCAGCATAGACACCCCCAGCACTGTCAGCCATCGCCCCACAGCGTCATGCTAACACGACACTGTCTTCTACAGCGGACTCCCCAATCCAAAGAATCCCCGGATCTGCCGCAACAGCAACTCCCGCGCGGACTGCACCCGTCGCGACGCTCCCTCCTTATCCAGCTTCTCCCGGATCCCCGCTAACTCCACCTGCCGCTCCGCCATCACCAGCGACATGTCTTCGGCAATCTCCGGACGCCCGCTCAGCAGATCAATCAGGTCCGCCTTCTCCAGCCACAGACAATCCACCTGCGCCGCCGCCTCCA
>CAMATG010000361.1 GCA_945860645.1 Candidatus Sulfopaludibacter sp. SbA3
GGTGCGTTTGGGGATCTGAAGGGTGCCGCTCGGCCGGTCAGGCGTAGGGGTCGATGCGGATTTTGAGTTTGGCGGGGAGGGGGTCGGGATCGATGTTGGCGACAGTGGTTCGTTGCTTTGCGGCTTCGGCCGAGGCTAGGCCTGCGATCTGGCCGAGGGTCATCCACACGGGTTCCATGCGGAGGACGGACATGGCCACGTGGGTGCACGAGAGGGCGACGGGGACCAGGAGATTGTCGAGCTTTTTGGGGAGCATGGCGCCGTAGGGGACCTGGCCGGGTTGGGCGGGGCCGAACGCTTTTTTCGGGTACCAGAGGACGCCTTCCATGAAGCCGTCGACGGCGTAGCGGCGGTCGTGGCAGGGGTGGACGTCGAAGCTGTGTTCGCCGATGGCTATCGGGTTTTTGACCTTGGGGGTGCGGCCTGTTTTGGAGTCGATGGTGAAGTTGTGCTGGGTGACCAGGGCGCGGCCTTCGATGCGGCGCGCCTGGCGGACGTAGATCTGCCAAGGCCAGTGGCCGTTGGCGGGGAATTCGTCTTTGGGGAGGCCCAATGGGGCTAGATTGGCGCGGATGGCGCTGGGCACGCGGAGATCGTTTTGGAGGAACCAGAGCAGGCCGGCGACGTGGGTGACGTGGAAGCGGGCGAGGCGGGCGCGGTGGTGGCGGTTGGCTTCGGGCCAGGTCCAACTGGCGCCGGGGAGGTTGGCGCTGGTCAGGGCTTCGATGTTGCCGTTCATTTGGAACTTGCGGTGGGGGAGCTGGGTGCCCCGGCCCCATTTGGTGACGCGGCCGGATTCGAAGTCGTCGAGTAAGGGGAGATAGTCGGGGAGGTGTTGTTCGTAGGTCTGGGGTTTGGTGATGGGGACGCGGTTTTTGGGATCGTCGGTGAAGAGGGAGCGGGCGCAGAAGGCCTGGATGGCGGGGGAGGCTTCGCCGGTGTCGGGGGTTTGAATTTGCTGGCCGGTGTGCCAGTTCATGTAGTGGATGCCGGCGAACCGTTCGCCGTGTTCGGCGCGGGATTCGCGGGCTACTTTGTAGGGGACTTGGGCGGCGGCTGCGAGGTCGCCTTCGTAGGTGCCGTCGATGAAGGTTTTGGCGATGTAGGTTTGGTTGTTGAGGACTACGCTGGTGATTTGGCCGTTGGCGGTTTGGGCGCTGGTGAGATGGTGGGCGGGGAGGTGCGTGAGGTTGGGTTCGGATTGCACCATTTTGTTGAAGGCCGCTTCGGCGACGGAGGGTTCGTAGTACCAGCCGTCTTTGGTGAGAGCGTATTCGGCGGGGTTGTTCGAGAGGGTTCGCTGGTAGTGGGCGCGGACGAGGGCGATGAACTCGGCGACCTGGCCGCCGAAGAGTTCGGTGCGAACGGCGTCGGTGGTGGAGAGGCCGCTGGCGGCCATGCCGCCGAGGTTCGACTGGGGGCAGGCGAGGATGACCTTGAGGCCTTGGCGGGCGGCTTCGACGGCGGCGGTGATGCCGCCGGGGGTGGAGCCGTAGACGAGGACGTCGGTGACGGTAGGCGTGGGGGCGAGGGCGGAGAGGAGGAGTTCGCGGCGGCGGATCACGTTTTTACGGTAGCGCGAGGGCGACCAGTTCGGCGGGGACGCCGGGGGCGCCGATGGCGACGACGATGTACTGGCGGCCAGCGACCATGTAGCTCATGGGGTTGCCGGTGGCCTGACCGGGGAGTTCCATTTCGTGTATGATTTGGCCGGTTCGTTTGTCGATGGCGCGGAAGGTGTTGCCTCCGCCGCCGGCGAGGGGGTTGAAGAGATTGGCGCCGTCGGCTCCGAATAGGAGGGTTTTCGTTACCAACAGGGGGGAACGGCTGGGGCGGCCGGTGTCGCCGATGTTGATCCCTTTCAGGGCGGGGTGGTTTTTGATGTAGTCGGGCGGGGCGCCGTTGGGACGCATCCAGAGATGGTCGCCGGTGTTGAGATTGATGGCCGTGATGCGGCCCCACGGGGGCTTCACGATGGGCAGGCCTTGGGGACCCATGTGGCCATCGGGGACGGCCCAGACGGATTGTTTGGCGGCGTCGCGGGGAGCGTCGGCACTGCCTTTGAAGCCGCCGAGAGATTGGGCGATGCCGGAGCCGACGTAGGCCATGTCGGTCTGTTTTGGGTCGGCTGGGGCGACGGCGTAGGTGGCGGGGTTGGTGACGCTGGAGACGTAGAGCGTGGCGGTTTCTGGATCGAGCGCGCCGCCTTGCCAATTGGCACCGCCCAGGTGGGAGGGGAGGGTGAGGGTGGACTTTTTGCCGTTGGCGCCGGCGAGGATGGGGGGAGTGAAGAGGGGGCTGAGTTCGTAGTCGCTGGCGATTTTGCGGGCTTCGGATTTGAGGGCGGGGGTGAAGTCGATGAGGTCGTCTTCGGTGAAGCCCTGGCGGTCGAAGGGCTTGGGGAGAGTGGGGAAGGGTTGGGTGGGTGAGGATTTCTCGCCGGGGACTTTGGATTGCGGGACGGGGGTTTCGATGATGGGCCAAACGGGTTGGCCGGTGACACGGTCGAACACGTAGGTGAAGGCTTGTTTGGTGACTACGGCTACGGCTTTTATGGGCCGGCCTTGCACGGTGATGTCGGCGAGGATGGGGGCGGCGGTGACGTCCATGTCCCAGAGGTCGTGGTGGACGATTTGGTAGTGCCAGACGCGGCGGCCGGTGCGGGCTTCGAGGCACACGAGGGAGCTGGAGAAGAGGTTATTGCCGGGGCGGTGGCCGCCGTAGAAATCGCCGGTGGCGGCTTCGACGGGGATGTAGACGTAGCCGAGTTTTTCGTCGCCGGTGAGGGGTGCCCAGGCGCCGGCGTTGCCGGTGTATTCCCAGCTTCCCTGCTCCCAGGTTTCGTTGCCGGGTTCGCCGGGATGGGGGATGGTGCGGAAGGTCCAGAGCTTGCGGCCGGTGCGGACGTCGAAGCCGCGGATGTGGCCGGGGACGTTTGTTTTGGAGATGGGCGCGGTGCCGGCTTGGAGGGCGGCTCCGACGACGATGGTGTCGCGGATGACGATGGCGGGGGAGCTGGAACCGATTTGGCCGGGCTTGACTGTCGCTCGGTCGAGGCCCTGGGTGAGATCGATGATGCCCTTGTTGCCGAAGGATTCGATGGGGCGGCCGGTCTTGGGGTCGAGGGCGATCAATTGGAAGCCGGGGGAGATGAGGAGGATGCGGGACTGTTTGCCGTCGGACCAGTAGGCGAGGCCTCGGTTTTGCTGGCGAGCGACGTTCGAGCCGCGGTCGCCTTCGTCGAGGCGGTACAGCCAGAGGGTTTCGCCGGTTTGGGCATCGATGGCGACGGCGTCGCGACGGGTGCCGGCGGTGACGTAGAGGACACCGTTTACCATGAGGGGCGTGGCTTGCCAGTTGATGTCGGGTTGCTTGCCGAAGTTCTGGGCTTTCCAGCGCCAGGCGACTTGGAGTTTGGCGACGTTGGTTTTGTTGATCTGGTCTAGCGGGCTGTACTTTTGGGTGGCGGCGTTGCCGCCGTAGAAGGGCCAGTCTGCTTGTTGGTTGGAGTGATGGACGGGGGCGATTTTGATGTTGAGGAGATGGGCGGCGAGGGTGGTGGCGTCGGCATCGGAGAGGCGGCCGGGGGCTTCGGGCGGCATGGTCTGCCGGGTGCGGAGGGCGAGAGAAGCGAGGGTGTACTTTTGTGCGAACGCGGGACCGCGGAGGGCGGGCGCGCCTTCGCCGCCGGCGGCGTTTTCGCCATGGCAGCGGGCGCATTCGGACTTGTAGAGCTGCTCCGGCGCGGCGGCGAGCAGGAGGGCGAGGAGGAGCATGGGTCAAACGCGGTAGTGCGGCTTGAGGGTTTCGAGGATGAGGTCGAGTTCCTTGTGATCCCCGGCGTCCATGAAATTGCGGCTGGTGTTGCGCATCTTGGTGGTGGTGAAGACGCCGCGGCGGCGGAGGATTTCTTTCATGAGGATGTAGCTGGTGCGGCGTTCGAGGACGGCGGAGGGAAGGAATTTCAGGAAGAGATCGCGGGATTCCTTCTTCTTGCCGGCTTGGAAGAGATCCCAGATTTCGGCCTGGATATCGGCGAGGCCGGCGCCGGCCATGGTGCCGCCGGAGCCGCGCTCCATTTCGTTGTAGAGGTACATGGCGCCGCCGCCGGTGGAGGCAATGACAGGCCGTTTGCGTTCGCGCATGACGCGGGTGACGTCGTGGGGGACGTCGGAGTTTTCGAGTTTCAGGATGCGGAGGGTGGGAATTTTGTCGGCGAGTTTGAGGAGGAGATCTGTGGTCATGCCGCCGTTGGTGACCTGGACGCACATGGGGAGTTTGGAGACGCTGGCGATGGAGGTGAAGTAGTCGGTGAGGATTTCGCCGTCGGTGACGCCGCTGGTCGGTCCGAGGGCGTGGAGGCCATCGGCGCCGATTCTTTCGGCGTATTTGGCGTAGTCCATGGCTTCGTATTTGTTGGCGCCGTGGACACCGATTAAGACGGGGAGGCGACCGTTCACTTCCTTGACCACCGTTTGGGAATGCTGGCGGCGTTCGGCGGGGGAGAGGGAGACGGATTCGCCGGCGCCGGCGGGCCAGACCATGCCATGGACGCGGCCGCGGACGAGGAAATCGCATTCGCGGCGGAGGGAGGCTTCGTCGATTTCGAAGTTATCGAGGAAGGGGGTCTGCATGATGACGAAGATGCCTTCCCAGGATTTTTCTTTTGCGTTGACGGCGGCGGCGAGGGAGGCGAGAAAGGCGCGGCGGTTCATGGCTAGGGGAAGTATATCGCTCGGGGCGTTGGAGAGAAATGACCCCGGAATGGCAGGGACCGCGCACTGGTGGGTGAGCATGTTTGCTCGGAGGAAATAGACGATGCGAATACTTGCATGTGTGGCCGTTGCGCTTAGCCTGACGGCGGCGGGGGCTACGATCAACTTGAATACCGGACAGGCGCCGGGGACGATGGGATCGTTCTCCGATCCGGTGTGGAACATTGCCTCGGGGCCGACAGGCACGGGCATGAATACGTCGGGGGCGGCGTACATTTTGGAGAACACGTATCCGAGTGGGAGCGGGAAGCTGTGGAACCCGACGGGACTGCCGCCGACGTCGTTGGCGAATTTCATTTCGTCGGGCGATTGCGGGCGGGATAGCTACACGGCGGCGTGCCCGGGCGGAACGTACAGCTTCACGACGAGTTTCAACGTGACCGATTTGGCGACAGCGCGGCTGGAGTTTTCCGTGGCCGGGGATAACCGCGTGGAGGTGTATTTGAACGGTGGGCCATTGCTGTATGGGCAGGGGGCGATGTCCGGGAGCAGTGGCTGGGCCGCGATGAGTCCTTTGCAGGTGGTGACGTCGGGGTTCAATATTGGCCCGAATACGTTGGAGCTGCGGGTGATTAACAACAGCATTTATACGGGCGGGATCCTGGCTGGCACGTTCACGGAGGCGCCGGAGCCGGCGACGATGGCTGTGACGGGGGCGGGGCTGGCGTTGTTGGCACTGCTGCGGCGGAAGCGGTAAGACAAGCGGGTCGCCGGGTGGTTCGTGATACACCTGATAGGTCATGAACCATCCCCTGAACCAGCCGGCGACCTCTCGCGTTCGATTCCGCGTACTTGGCTTTTGCGTGGCATTGGCGGCCATTACCTACATGGACCGCATTGCGATTGCGAATATGGCCAAGTACATCAAGGCCGATCTGGGGCTGAGCGACACGCAGATGAGCTTTGTGTTTAGCGCGTTCACGCTGGCGTATGGGCTGTTTGAAATTCCCACGGGATGGTGGGGCGACCGGGTGGGGACGCGGCGGGTGTTGATGCGGATTGTGAGTTGGTGGAGCGCGTTCACGATTGCGACGGCGTTTGTGTTCAGTTATCCCTCGCTGCTGATTACGCGGTTCCTGTTTGGGCTGGGCGAGGCGGGGGCGTGGCCGAATGCGGCGAAGACCTTTTCCAAGTGGATCCCGCTGCGGGAGCGGGGAACGGCGCAGGGGATCTTCTTCATGGGCGCGCATTTCGGGGCGGCGTATTCGCCGTTGTTGATTCAGTATTTGCTGACATTTTTGGGCTGGCGCGGGGTGTTCATTGCGTTTGGCTGTGTGGGTTTCGTGTGGGCGGGGTTGTGGTTCTGGTGGTTCCGGGATGACCCGGCTGATCATCCGGCGGTTTCCAAAGCGGAGCATGCCTATATCATTGAGGGCCGCGGGCATGAGGCTTCGCACGCGTTGTCGAACGTGCCGTGGGGGCTGATTTTACGGTCGCGGAATATCTGGTTGCTGTGCCTGATGTACTTCGTGCAGACGTATGGTTTTTACTTTTACCTGACGTGGATGCCCACGTATTTGGAGCGGGTGCGCGGCTTTAGTTCGACGACGCTGAGCCTCTTTGCGGGGGCGCCGATGGTGGCTTGCATGATTGCCGATGTGACGGGCGGCGTGGCGACGGATGTGTTGACGCGGCGACTGGGGTTGCGGTTGGGACGGGCGATTACGGGCGGGTCGTCGTTCCTGTTCGCGGCGATTTTCACAGTAGTGGGGACGATGGCGGAGGACGCGACGACGGCGGCGTTGTTGCTGGCGGTGGCGGCGGGCTGGAGCGTGTTTTGTTTGGGGGCGGCGTGGGGATCGTGCCTGGACATTGCCGGGCCGCACGCGGGGGTTGTTGGCGCTTGTA
>CAMATG010000362.1 GCA_945860645.1 Candidatus Sulfopaludibacter sp. SbA3
GGTGGCAATCTCCGTCACCGCCGCCACGTTCTCCAGCGCCGTCAAACTCGGAATCAAGTTATAAAACTGAAACACAAATCCCACATGGCTCCGCCGGTACTGCGTAAGCTCCCTGTCATTGGCGGATGTAATGTCGAACTGCCGGTACAACACCTGTCCCCCGGAAGCCCGGTCCAAACCGCCCAGAATATTCAGAAACGTGGACTTTCCGCTCCCTGATGGCCCCAGCAGCACCATCATCTCCCCGGCATACAGTTCCAAACTCACCCCACGCAGCGCATGCACCCGCACCTCACCCATGTCATAGAACTTAGTAACATCGCGCGCTGAAAAGATACTCTCCATCTATTCCCCCGGTCTCTCCGCACAGTATTGCACGACGCGCACCTGCTTCTTCCCGGAATCCCCCACCGCCATCGGCTCCTGATACCGCACCACCCGCAGATCCCGGAACAGCCCCGGCACCTCCGCCGTGTCAAACACCACCCCGCCGTCAATCGCTCGGCCCTTCGCCGCGTCCCGGTGGTACGCCTCCACCACCACCATGCCCCCCGGCCGCAGCGCCTTCACAATCACCCCCGCCTGCTCCCGAAAATCCACATAGCGCAACACAATCAGGTCCCACCGGCCCACCCCAAAATCAACCACCTGCTCGACGCCCTGCGCGTTCCAACCCTGCCTCGCCAACCACGGCGCATTCCGTCCCTTCCCCACCTCCAACGCCCGGCCCGCCGTCCGCCCCTTCACCATCTCCTTCACAAACGCACTCGGCTCCACTTCCTCGCTCGGCTCCTGCTGTCGGATCACCCGGATCTTCGACTCCGCATCAGCCCCGTCCTCACCCTTGCCCACCAGATACGCGCGATACGTGTCCAAAATGTCCGCGCTCTGCTGCACCGCCACCGGTTGCCGCGCCACCCACGCCCGGTACTCCTCATACGTATAGAGGTCCGCCGGCGTCTGCGCCAACGCCGTCAAAACCCCAAACATAACCAGTAGAAGACGAACCATGTTAATTCAAGTACATCACGGAACCGAACCCAACAGGGACTGTGTTAGCATCAACGCCAACATAGGAGTTTTTGCATGAAAAACCTCGGCCTGAATAAATGGATCGCCTGCGCCGCTCTCATCACCGGTGCCGCCTTCGCCGCTCCGGGTGCCGGAATGGTCGCAAAGAAACTGGAACTCGGCGCTGCCGGCCCCCTCGCCTTCGGCCCCCCCGGAATCCTCTTCGTGGGTGACTCCGCCAGCGCCAGCCTCGTCGCCATCGATACCGGTGACCGTGCCGCCAACAAAGGCGCCGGAACCATCGAATTGAAGGGCATCAACACCAAGATGGCCGCCGCTCTCGGCACCACGCCCGACCAGATCTCGATCCAGGATCTCGCCGTCAACCCCGTCTCCCACAACATCTATTTCTCCGTCTCCCGCGGCAAAACGCCCGTCATCCTGAAGCTCGATGTCGCCGGCAAACTCACCGAAGTCGCCCTCGATAACATCGCCCACGCTCGCGTCTCCCTCCCCGACGCTCCCGCCGACGTCAAGGACTCCCGCGGCAACAGCAAGCGCATGGAAACCATCACCGACTTGGGCTTCGCCGATGGCCGCGTCTTCATCGCCGGCCTCTCCAACGAAGAGTTCTCCTCCAGCCTCCGCTCCATTCCCTATCCCTTCCAGGCCGCCGCCAAAGGCGCCAGTATCGAAATCTTCCACGGCGCGCACGGCCGCTTTGAAACCAACGCCCCCGTCCGCACCTTCACCACCTACACCGTCGCCAACAAGCCCCATCTCCTCGCCGCCTACACCTGCACCCCGCTCGTCACCATCCCCCTCAGCGAACTTCAGCCGGGCAATAAGGTGAAGGGCAAGACCATCGCCGAGCTCGGCAATCGCAACCGCCCGCTCGACATGATCGTCTATAAAAAGGACGGCAAGGATTACATCCTCATGGCCAACTCCAGCCGCGGCGTCATGAAGCTCGCCGCCAACAACCTGGAGAAGTACGACGCCATCACCGCCCCCGTTGCCGACAAACAGGGCGTCCCCTATGAAACCCTCGCCGACCTCAAGGGCGTGCAACAGCTCGACGCTTACGACAGCAAAAGCGCCGTCATGCTCATGAGCGACGCCGGCTCCATGGATCTCCGCACCGTCACGCTGCCCTAGTCCGTGCGCAGCATCATTGCATTGCTAACGGCCCTTTGCGCGCTCGCTGCCCCCCCGGCAGTGCGCCGCGAAGGGCCGTTTTTCCGCATCTCCGGCGGTTCGAACGAAACGGAAGTCGCCGTCTATGTAGGCGAAGGCGACGTCCCGCCCGTCATGGGCACGTTCACAAAGGACGGTGCCGACCTCCTCTTCCACCCCCGCTACGAACTCGAAAAAACCGCAGCCAGCCGCGTCGTCGTCCAGGGCAGGGAATTCCGCTTCCCCGCCGAAATGGAAGCCCTCCCGCGAACAACCATCGTCGAAAAGGTCTACCCCTCCGGCCCCGAAATCCCCGCCAACCAACTCAAGTTCTACATTCACTTTTCCGCCCCCATGCACCCTGGCGAAGCCTGGGAAAACCTGAAGCTCCTGGACCACAAAGGCAAAGTCGTCGAACTCGCCTTCATCGAAATCGATCAGGAACTCTGGGACCGCGAAGCCCGCCGCCTAACGGTCCTGTTCGACCCCGGCCGCATCAAACGCGGCGTCCTCCCCCGCGAAGAAGTCGGTGCCGCGCTCGAGCCCGGCGCAACCTACACCCTCGTCGCCCAATCCAACTGGCGCGACGCCCGTCGTGTACCCATCCGCGCCGATTTCCGCCATACGTTCAAAGTTGTGCCCGAGGACCGCACGCCCATCGACCCCAACAAATGGCGCATCACGAGTCCCGCCTCCGGCACCCGCGAAGCTCTCGTCATCGACTTCGGCGAACCCCTCGACGCCGCCCTCGCCCTCCGCCTCATCACCATCCCCACAACCCCCGGCGAAGCCCACCTCGCCAATGCCGAACGCCAATGGCGCTACACACCCGCGAAGCCCTGGCCCGCCACCCGCCAGACCATCCAAATCGACACATCCCTAGAGGACTTAGCCGGCAACAAAGTCGGTCGCCCCTTCGATGTCGACACCTTCGACCGCGTCACCGTCCGCACCAATCGCGGCCAAGTCACCCTATCTTTCCAACCCCGCTAAACCCGCCCCTACTTCTTGGCCGGGGGCGTGAAGTCCGCCCGCGTAGCAGTCTTCGTAGCCGTAGGAAAATCGGCAGGCACCTTCTGCGTCACCTTGCCCGTGGCCGCCCACTCCGTCCCGCGCTGGTACGTCGCAATGAAGCCCACACAGTTCAGCCCCGCCAGATCGTGGCCAAGCGTCGTGTGAAAAATCCGCCCCTTGCCGAATTTCAAAACCATCAGCACCGGCTCGTCGCGCCCCGTGCCTTTGTTCGATTCGTCAGAGAACGCCGTCGCCAGCACCGTCATGTTCTCACCGGGACCGCGCATGCGGGCGTACAACTCGTCCGGCACGTGCATCCACTCCGCCGGCAGGCCCTTCGTAATCGGGTGGTTCGTCACGCGGTTCACAATCTTAAACGCAATCCGCGCGCCGTGGCTGCCGGCCTTTCCCGCGCTCAAATCGGGCAGCACTTTGCCGCCTTTGTAATACCAGAACGGGCCATCGGCCTCCGTGCGCCCGCGCCATCCGCCGATGCCGATCATCTGGTTATACGCCTTCCACTTCGGAAACGCATTGTCGGCCGCGTGCACCACCACCATCCCGCCGCCGTTCTGCATGTACTTCTCAAAGCTCTGCTTCAACTCGTCCGGCCACCGTTCGTCGGGCACATCGTAGTTCGACACCACCACTTTGTACTTGCTGAAGTCGGGCTTAAAGTTGGAGAAATCCGCGCCTTTGGGAGGAGCGGTGACGACTTCCACTTGGAACACGCCGGCCTGTTCCAGCATCCTCTGCAGGTAGGGCGTGGTGGCGCGCCAGTCGTGATAAGCGCCTCCCGATTCCCCATCGAGCAACATTACTTTGATGGGTTGAGCGGCGGGCAGAGCGCCGGTCATCGTTAGCAGCAACAGGGCGGGCAGAAAGGTTCGCATACCGTTTTGCCTTCTATGTTATCTTTTCTTCGCCGCCAGGACATGTGGCCGGCGGCGGGCGGAGTCTCGCCGATACTCCACTGGGAACTCCACTTGTAGGCTTCGACGGAGGGAGTGGCGTAACAGAGCCAGTATTTGGAGCCGAATTCGATGATCGAGGGATGGGCGGTTCGGGCGGGTCACATCGGTTGTTCAGTAGTATAAGGGAACCATGCGGCGGTGGCTTTGGACGGTTGTGATGCTGGCGGGGTGCGCGAAATCGCCGGCGCCGGTGGCGGAGTATGTGGACGCGCGTACCTGCGCGGGGTGTCACGCGGAGATCTCCAAAACGTATGCCAAAACCGGCATGGCGCGGGCTTTCTATCCGGCCACGGCGGCGACCATGAAAGGCCTGACCGGGTCATTGACCCATGGAG
This sequence comes from Candidatus Sulfopaludibacter sp. SbA3, assembly GCA_945860645.1. Classification (GTDB taxonomy): domain Bacteria; phylum Acidobacteriota; class Terriglobia; order Bryobacterales; family Bryobacteraceae. The sequence goes on from CAMATG010000362.1 coordinate 4,511, forward strand.
CATCGGGGCGCACCTACGCGGTCGTCGCCCGCGAGGGCCGTTTTTTCCAAACCCGCACCGGTGCGGGGGCGGACCCGATCGAACGCGAAATCCACTACGTCATGGGCTCCGGGCGGAAGGCGCGGACCTTCGTGCATCGAACACCGCAGGGGCGGCTGGCGGAGTTGCCACTGGGCTGGTACTCCGAAAAGGGCGGGACCTTGGCGATGAGTCCGGGTTACGACCGGCCCGACCCGTTAGACTTTCGCCGCAAGATTTCCTATGACTGTATGTTTTGCCACAACGCCTATCCGGCCGTCGCCGCCGGCCAGGACGCGCCCGCGCAGGAGCCCGTATTTCCGGCGGCCTTGCCGGAGGGGATCGATTGCCAACGTTGCCACGGCCCCGGCAGTTTGCACGTAGCCGCCGCGGGCAAAGGCGGCATTGTGAACCCGGCAAAATTGGGCCCCGAGCGCGGAATGGAAGTCTGCATGCAATGCCACTTGGAGACGACCTCGACGCCCCTGCCCAACTCGCTCGTGCGCTTTGGCCGCGGCGCCTTCTCCTACCGCCCTGGCGAGCCCCTTTCCGATTTCGTCCTCCACTTCGACCACGCCCCGGGCACCGGCCGCGACGAGAAGTTTGAAATCGTCAACTCCGCCTACCGCCTGCGCCAATCGAAATGCTTCGTCGCCAGCGCCGGCAAGATGCAGTGCACCACCTGCCACAATCCCCATGTCACCGGCCCGGTGAACGTAGCGAAGGCGTGCCTGGGATGCCATGCCGGCCTCACCGGCGGGTCCCATGTGGCGGGGGCCGATTGCGCGTCGTGCCACATGCCGGAGCGCCGGACGGAGGACGTCATTCACGCCGTGATGACGGACCACAAGATCGTCCGCCGCCCACCCGCCGGGGATCTCCTGGCGCCGCGCGCGGAGCAGCGCGGATCCTACGCGGGCGAAGTGGCTTTGTACTATCCGCCTGCTCTACCCAAAGGCGCGGAAGTAGAACTGGCCGTCGCGCAGGTCGTACAGAAAAGCAATCTAGGCGCGGGCATCGCGCGCCTTGCCGGTTTGAATTCGCGCGACCCGCGCGCGGCCTTCGCCTTGGCGGAGGCCTATGAAGCCACCGGGGACCTGAAGGCGGCGGAGGCGAAGTACCGGGAGGCATTGCCGCTGCCAGCTGCCGGGCGGAAGCTGGGAGAGTTACTAACCCGAAAAGGTCGCGCGCCGGAGGCAATTCCCGTGCTCGAAGCCGTCGTGCCCCGGGACGCCGGCGCCTGGTTCGCTTTAGGCTTAGCCTACCGCGCGGCGGGCCGGACCGCGGACGCGGCAAAGGCGCTGGAAGGGGCAATCGCAGCCGACGCCGATTTCCCGGAAGCGCAAAACGCCCTGGGTGGTTTGTGGATTGAGCTCGGCGATGGCACCCGAGCGGAAGCGATGTTGCGCGAGGCCTTGCGGCAACAGCCGGACATGGCCGAAGCGCGGGCGAACCTGGGCCAGGTGCACGCGGCGAAGGGCGACTACCCCGCCGCCGAACGCGAGCTGCGGGAAGCACTGCGGTGGAAGCCGCGGCTGTTAACGGCGTGGCAGGGCCTCGGTGAAGTACTCGCCGTCCGCGGCGATTGGCCCCGCGCCCGCGCGGCGTATCTGGAAGTGTTGAAAGTACAGCCTGGAGACGAAGGCGCGTTGCTCGGACTGGGCACGGCGCAAGCCGCAACAGGCGATCTGCCAGGAGCCCGGGCCACCTTGCAGCGCGCGGCGAAGGGCCGCAATCCGGCCGTCACCGCCGAAGCAAACGAACTCCTGGGCAAGCTGAAGTAGCTACCCCATCGCCGCCCGCAACAACCGAACCTCCTCCGCTAACTCCAACGCCGCCCGGGCCGCCGCCAACCGCGTCAACTCCAACTCCGCCCGCCCCGCCGCCGCCAGCAAATACCCCACCCGAATCCGCCTCATAACCACCCCCTGAAACCGCTCCAAATGGCGCGCCCGCTCCGCCTCCCCAGCCCCGGCCGCCCACACACAATACACGTCCCCCGTCCAATCGGTCACCACCACGCCCACCTCCCCATCCTCACACCGCACAACCGCCCGCAGTGCCTCCGCCGCCTCCCGC
>CAMATG010000363.1 GCA_945860645.1 Candidatus Sulfopaludibacter sp. SbA3
GTTGAAGGGGACGAATTGGTTCAAGCAGCGGCGGGCGGAGGTGATGTTGCGGGCCTATGACGCGGGGCGGCCGGTGACGACGATTCCGTATCCGGTGCAGGCGTTCCGGTTCGGGAAGGGGGTTACTGTTGTGGGAATGGGCGGGGAAGTGGTGGTGGATTATGCGTTGCGGGTGAAGAAGGAGTTTCCTTCGGAAGACACGATTGTGGCGGGGTATACGAACGACGTGATGAGTTATATCGTGTCGAAGCGGGTGTTGAAGGAGGGCGGGTATGAGCCGGTGGAAAGCCATATTTACTATGGGAATCCGGGGCCGTACACGGAGGATGTGGAGGAGACGGTGATGGGGGCGGTGAAGCGGGCGATGGAGAAGGTGGGGCGGAAGAGGTAATTTGCTATGGTATGGCTATGAGCTGGCGTGAGCGCATTGCAATTGATCCGGCGGTGCTGGTTGGAAAGCCTGTGGTGAAGGGCACGCGTATTTCTGTGGAGCTGGTAATCGATCTTCTGGCGGCCGGATGGAACCACGAGCAGATCCTGGAAAGCTATCCGCGGTTGACGAGTGACGATATACGAGCATGCCTGGCATACGCGGGCGAACTACTGCATTCTGAGCGGGTCTATCCGCTCGAAGTGGCGTGAGCTTTCTGGCGGATGAGAATTTTCCGCGGCCTGCCTTAGTGGCGTTGCGGGAAGCTGGCTTTGATGTGGCCTGGGTGAGCGAGGACTCGCCGGGCGTGGCGGACGAGGCCGTTTTGAACCTAGCGAATGAACAGTCGAGGACGTTGCTGACGTTTGACAAGGATTTCGGGGAGCTGGCGTTCCGTCGTGGTGTGATGGTGGCATTCGGGGTGGTACTGTTTCGGTTGATTCCGCAGACGCCTGAAGAGGCCGCTCGCGTCGCCTTGGCCGCTTTGCGCAGTGGGATACCGTGGGCAGGGCGATTTTCCGTGGTGACGAAAGAGCGGATCCGATCGACGCCGCTGCCGGACATGCGGTGAACAGCGCCGCCGTCAACAAGCTGATCCGGAGTGAGATTTGGCCGTTATTGCGGGCGCAGGGGTTCACCCAATTTGACTCGCGGACGGCGCGACGGTTTTCGTCGTGGCGGACGGAGGTGGTGAATTTTCAGTCGTTCAATTCCTATACGGCGGATGGGATTGGTTGCACCACGTTTTCGTTTGCGGTGAACCTTGGCGTGCACCTGGATGGCGGTGCGGGGGAACGGTGGATGGCGCGGGATAAACACGGGCGATGCCTGCCGGCAGAGTATCACTGCGAGTTCCGGACGCGGTTGCTGAAGCGAACGGTTGTAGATGGATTTGCCTCGCCGGATATCTTTTATGTGGACGCCGAGGGGCGAACGACGGAGGCTGTTTTTCGGGAGGTCCAAGAGTTGGTCGACGGCTTTGCCCTTCGATGGTTTGCCGAACACGCCGATCCGGAGCTGTTGATTGCGCGCACGCCCGGTGGGTTTGTGGGGGCACTGCAGCTGTCGCGATTGCACCAATTGCAGAGCCCGGCGGATGAGATTGCGGCGCGGGCGGCGTTGGAGCGGGCGATGGGTTGCGCCTTTGATTTTTTGCCGCTCTTCTCAGATGCGACGTATGCAGAAGCGCATGGCGACGAAATCTGCCGCCATCCGCTGGCTCCGGTTGCCGGTTGGGGCCGCGTCGCCGAGACCGTGAGTGTCGCCGATTGGAAGTCGGACGTGGTGGCGAAGTTGTGGCCGCGACTTCGCCAGATAGGGTTCCAACAGTTTTCCAAGTCGACAGCCCGTCGGGAGCGCGGGGGGATTCTGACGATGGTTGCGGTGGTACCGATGGAGAATGCGTTACGGAAGCGAGCGGGTCTGCCGGAGGGACTCTTTCACGTTGGGCTCGGATGGGCGGATTTGCGGACCGTTGATACGCCCGTGCGGCGCTTGGCCGATTGTCAGATCATCGCGTGGTTGCGTCCGTCCGTGGCCCCGTCGGCGCTGGCTCTCACTGCGTTTTCCGATATGGATTCCGTGGTGGAAAGCATGGAGCGGGAGGGGGACGAGTGGCTATCGGTGATGGCCGACCCGGCGATGGCCATGCCGTTTTTGCAGCTGCCGGATTGGGAGTTGTTCCGGCGCTATCCATTGATGCGTGGATTGGGGGCGCGGGGATCAGTCGAACGCTATCTGGCATTGGCTGGGCTGGCGAGGCTTTGCGGGGATCGTGACGAACTACAGCGATTTGTCGCCGCGGCGGAGACGGCGATTTCGATGATGCGGGACTCGATGCGTCCGCACTTGCTGGCGCGGTTAGGGCGGATCGCCAGCTACGGCTCCTGAAACGTAACCGTAGACTCCGCGTCGAACTTCCGGAAGTCCCGAAACGTGTGGGCTTGCCGCCAGCGGGATCGCGGGCGCGGCGGGCCTGTCTGGAACTCGCCGTTGAGCGACTGCTTGAACCAGAGATTTTCGGCGAAGCGGAAGTAGCGCGTTGTCAGCCACGACCCGGGCAGACTGTCCACTCCGCGCCCGATCACTTCATACTTCAACTGCGCCAGCGCGTGCTCCTGCTGGTCGATCCAGAACGTCATCCGATACGCGACGTGCTCGTGGCCTGGCTTGGGCTCAGCACGAATAACCCATACTTTGCGACCGTCGATTTCTTCCTCGCCAACCTCTGTGTGATCCATCTCCGTGAGGATGACTTTACCGCTCAAATTGCCGACGGAGATGACGCGCGGATTCGGCCTGGCGGCGTGTTTCCGGCGCTGCGCGGCGGTCATGCGCAGGCGCTCCGCCTCTTCCTTGGCGAGTTTGCCTTTTAACGGTTTCCCATTGCGCGCGACCAGACGGCGGAACGGTTCGCCCTCCAGGTATACCCACTCGTAATCCTGCGTCCAGTTCAACTGCCCGTTGGGCCGGCGATGTTCGGCGTGCTCACGGTAGAAGTACTTTTCGCGCTCCTTGAGCTGCTTCACTTCGTTCGAGAGCGCCTTTTCCAGATGGGCGTTCTGGGCGGTCAGTGCAACAGCGAAAAGCAGCAGCCAGGCGCGCATGGGCTATCGTCCGAAGATAATCTTTTCCGAAGTGAACAATCGCGTGGCGAGGCTCAAGAGCACCGCCGTAAGGATCGCGGCGGTGAGCGTCGCGGCGACCAGCATGAGCGGTTCCGGCGCCTTACCGCCGAGGATTTCCGTCACCATCGCGTACTGGCCCAGCACCGGGATGGGGTGCAGCCAGGGACGGTTGGTGAGCGGGTAGAAGACGGCGGCGATGCCGGGAATCGTCGGCGCGATCATCAACAGTCCCAGGTAGCTCTGCGCCTCCTTGAACGACTTGGCGAAGCAGCTGACGAACATCTGCACGGCGGGCGCCAGCAGGGCCATGGGCGCGGTGGCGGCGAGGAGCAGAATCAACTGGCCGGTGCCGACGTGGTTGCGGATGCCAAGCTCTTCGAGCGCCAGGCGGGAGAGCATCACGAGCGTCACCGCGAGTGTCAGCAACATGCCGAGCAGCGCCGCGCCCATCGCGGCCATCCACTTGCCCGTCACCAGTTGCCAGCGGGGAATGGGGTTCAGCAGCAGTGGCTCCAACGAGCCGCGTTCGCGTTCGCCGGCTGTCGAATCACTGGCGATTGGCATGCCGGCGGTGAAGAGCGAAATCACCAGGAACATGGGGATAAAGTTGAAAATCATTGCCGCACGCTGTTGAGAAGTGGCGATGTCGATCTGCTCCACTTTCAACGCGCTGACGATGACCGGGCTGACGCCGCGGGCCATCAGGCGCATGCCGCCCATCTCGCTGCTGAAACCGTTCAGCAGGCTATTCAGCCGGGACACTTTGGAGCGCGTGGACTGGCTGGTGACGTCGGATACCACCTGCACGGGCGCCGGGCGAGAGTCACGAAACTTCTCGGCAAACTCTTTTTCAATGACCAGGACAAAATCGGACTTGCGGTCGCGGACGGCGGCTTCGGGATCGGCCGGACCGTCGACTACTTCCACGCCCGATTGCTGCGTGAGCCAGTTGATCAACACCGGCGCATGCTGACGGCCGACGACGGGAATCTTGATCTCCTGCGCCCCCTTCTGCTGGCTGGCGATCTGCGAAAACATGAAGCCAATCATGAGCGGCCCGAAGAGCGCGCTGATGAGAAGCGTATAGAGCGAGCGGCGGTCGCGAAAGCCGTCGGTCCATTCCTTGACGGCGACGATCCAGATCTTGTTCATGCGGCTTCTCCGTGGGGGCCGACGAGGCTGACGAAAGCGTCTTCAAGCGACGTCATCCCGGTGAGCGCGAGCAGTTCTTCGGGCGTGCCTTCGGCCACCACTTTGCCGCGGCCCATGACGACGATGCGGTCGCAGAGCGCCGAGACCTCCTGCATTACGTGGCTGGAGAAAACGACGCAGCGCCCTTCGGCGCGCAAGTGGCGGATGAGTTCGCGCACGGCGCGCGTGCTCATCACGTCGAGGCCGTTGGTGGGTTCATCGAGCAAAATGTTTTGCGGGTCATGGACGATGGCGCGGGCGAGGGCGACCTTCGTCCGTTCGCCGTGGGAGAAGCCGGCGACGCGGCGATCGATGATCCCCGACAGATCGAGAATCTCGATCCAATGAGCGATGCGCCGGTTGAGTTCGGCCTTCTCAATTCCCTGCAACTGGCCGTAGTAGATGATGTGTTCGCGGGCGGTAAGGCGCGGATAAAGGCCGGAGAGGTCGGGCAGAACGCCGATGCGCTTTTGTGCGTCGAGCGGCTTGGCCACCATGTCGATGCCGTCAATTTCCACACTGCCGCCACCGGGCTTCATGAGGCCGTAGATCATGCGGAGCGATGTCGTTTTGCCGGCGCCATTGGGGCCCAGCAGTCCGGTGACGGCGCCGTCGGGCGCGGAGAAGCTGACGTTGTCCACGGCGACAAAATCACCGAATTGTTTGTTTAGATTCTTAGCGTGGATCATTGCATGGGGTCCGGTCCGGCGGGTCCGAGGAAGAAGGGCGGGCGTTTGACGTTTTGGACGCAGGCGGCGTCAATATTGGCGGCAGTGCCCTCGTTCAGGAACTGCGCCATGAGCTTGGGCACACAGCCGGCGATGGCGGCGCCGTGGCCGGTGGCGGGCACGGTGATGTGTTTCGCGTTCTTCCACTGCGTGGCGGTTTGCTGGCCCCAGGAGGGCGGCGTCACGGGGTCCAGTTCGCCGGAAAGAACGAGCGCGGGGATGTCGCTGGGTGCGTTGTTGAAGTAGTCCGGCTCCACTTTCCCCTTAGGCCAGAAGGCGCAGGTATCCATGCGCCATTGGGCCATCTCGGCACCGAGAAATGTATTGGCCGTCTCCTTCGCAATGGCGCCGGGTGCCACGCGCGAAGCGTCTTCGGCGCACACCACGGAGAAATGCATGCCCTGGGCGATGGTGTTGGCCGAAGGGTCAAACGCGGAGCCAAGCGCGAAGAAGCCGGTGTAGTTTCCCTTCTCCGCCTGGTCGATCAAAAGCGGCACGAGAGAGGCGATCTTGGGGCTATACAACGAGGCGAACAACACGCCGCTGAGCGTAAGCCGGCGGACGTCGACAGACTTTGAAGCGCCGGTGCGCGGATGGGTATAAGTGATCTTCTTCGCGGGCGCGGCGAGCAGAGCCTCGAGCCGTTCGCGGAGGCGCGGGAAGCGCTCATTGCAAGCCTTGTTGGCCGTGCAATCGCGGAACAACAGATCCAGCGCGCGCTGGCTGTCGCGCGCCATGTAGAGCGGAATCTGCATGTCCGTTGGGGCCACGCCATCCAGGATGACCGCGCGCGTATGGGCGGCGTGGCGGCGGGCGTAGACCAGCGCGGCGCGCGTGCCGTAGCTGCCGCCGTAGAGATTAATCTTGCCGTACCCCAGAAACTGGCGAACGTCGTCCAGATCGTCCATCGCAATGGTGGTGGTGTACTTGGTCAGATCCGCCTTGGGCTGAAGCTTCTCCAGGCATGCCCGCATGCGCTTCAGGTAGGCCTCTTCGGTCGCGTCCTCGTCCTCGTCCTCGCCGTCTTTCTCGTTCTTGCACTCCAGCGGGTTCGACTTGCCCGTGCCGCGTTGATCGACGAAGACCAGATCCCGATCGGCGCCAATGCGGCGCATCATCTCGCGGCCCATCCCGGAAATCGCCGCCGCGCCCTGGCCCGGCCCGCCGGCCAGGAAGAACAGAGGGTCCTTGGCGGCCTTGCGTTTCAGCGCCGGGAAGACGATGATCTTCAGCGCGATCTTGCGGCCCGTTTTGGCCTCGCGATCCTCCCACACGTCAAAGGTGCCGCAGTAGCCCTCGGTCGAGCCCTCGCTGTGCTTGCAGGGGCGCAGACGGTCAATGGCGGTGTCCTCCTTGAGCGACACACAGGAGGCGAGGGCGGCGAGAAAAATAACCAGTGCGAGGCGCATTTATTTCGTCAGGTATCGACGCATCCGGTCGACCGCTTCCATCAGATTTTCAAGCGAATTGGCATAGGAGAAGCGCACGTAGCCGTTGCCGAACTGGCCGAATGAGCCGCCGTTCAAACACGCTACGCCAGCCTCGTACAGCAGTTCGTCGGCGAGCTGTTTCGACGTGCGGCCGGTGCCTTCGATGTTCGGGAACGCGTAGAAAGCCCCCTGCGGAACC
>CAMATG010000364.1 GCA_945860645.1 Candidatus Sulfopaludibacter sp. SbA3
GAACTGGCGCATGTGGAAGCGACGGAGGACGGCGGGGAGGCGGTGCTTTTCGACGAGGCGAATTTCGTGGCGGTGGAGGGACGGCGGGCCGTGCTGGTGGTGCCGGATCGGCGCTTCAGTGAGCGGAGCGGTGTGACGGTGTTGACGCAGCCGTTGAAGTCCCGGGCACTGGCGGCGGCGCTGTGCGGGATGGCGGAAGAGCCGCACTGGGTGGGACCGGCGACGACGTGGGAACCGGTGCCAGGGGTGGCGGTATTGCTGGTGGAAGACAACCTGGTGAACCAGCGGGTGGCTCAGAAGATGTTGGAGAAGCTGGGGTGCCGGGTGACGGTGGCAGGACACGGCGGGGAGGCTGTGGAGAGGCTGGCGGTGGAGCGGTTTGATGCGGTGTTGATGGATTGCCAGATGCCCCATATGGATGGATTCGAGGCGACGCGGCGGATCCGGCGGATGGAGGGGATGGGGGAGTTGCCGGTGATTGCGTTGACGGCGGCGGCGTTTCCGGAGGATTTGAGCCGGTGCCGGGAGGCGGGGATGGACGATCACCTGTCAAAACCGGTGAGTTTGGGGAGTTTGGCGGGGGCGTTGCGGAAATGGGTGCGGACTCTGAGAGAATAGTAGATTCATGTTCCGTTTTGAAACTGCCGGCGAGTCGCACGGCGAATGTTTAGTGGCGACCCTAACGGGTCTGCCCTCCGGCGTTCCGGTGTCCCTGGAGCGCGTGAATCGTGAATTGTGGCGGCGCCAGCAGGGGTTTGGGCGTGGCGGCCGGATGAAGATTGAAACCGATACGGTGGAGATCGTCGCCGGGGTGCGCCATTCGCAGACGATTGGCGCGCCGATTGCGATGATTATTCGCAATAAGGATTGGAAAAACTGGCTGGAGCCGATGGCCGTCGAGGACTTCGAGGGCAGCGACGAGAAGCGGAAGAAAGTACTGCGGCCGCGGCCGGGGCACGCCGATTTGGCGGGCATGATCAAGTACAACTACCACGATGCGCGCTACATTCTGGAGCGGGCGAGTGCGCGGGAAACAACGGCGCGCGTGGCGGTTGGCGCGATTGCCAAGGAACTGCTGCGCGAGTTCGGCATTACGGTGCTGAGCCACGTGATCGCCGTGGGCACGGAGAAACTGGGCCGGGCGGCGACGTGGGACGAACTGGTGGCGCTGTCGTTGAAGGAAGAAGTGCTGCTGGGTTGCGTGGATCCGGAAGCCGAGCAACGGATGAAGGCTGTCGTCGACGAAGCCTACAAGACCGGCGATACGGTGGGCGGCGTGTTTGAAGTTGTTGCGCACGGGCTGCCGATCGGGCTGGGTTCGCACATCACGTGGGATCAGCGGCTGGACGGGAAACTGGCGCAAGCGATTGTTTCGATGCAGGCGGTGAAGGGCGTGGAGATCGGCTACGCGGCCGAGGGCGCCGAGGCGTTTGGATCGAAGGTCCAGGACACGATTCACTACAACAAAGAAGACCGGGCGTTCTTCCGCGGCGCCAATCGCGCGGGCGGATTAGAAGGCGGCATCACCAACGGGCAGGACCTGTTGGTGCGCGGCATGTTGAAACCGATCTCGACGTTGCGGCGGCCGTTGGAGAGTGTGGATATTATCACGCGCGAGGCGGAAAAAGCGGCGTACGAGCGCAGCGATGTGGCGGTGGTTCCGGCGGCTGGCGTGATTGGCGAGGCGATGGTGGCGATCGTGCTGGCGCAGGTGTTTTTGGAGAAGTTCGGCGGCGACTCGATGGAAGAGACGCGGCGGAATTATGATGGGTATTTGGAGCAGGTGCGAAATTTCTAATGGTATTAGGGATACGGAAATACGGTGATGCGGTGCTGGAGACGCCTTGCGAAAAGGTGGCTAACTTCGGCAGCAAAGAGTTAAAGGCACTGGTGTTCGACATGTTCGAAACCATGTATGCCAACAAGGGCGTGGGGCTGGCCGCGCCGCAGGTGGGCGTGCTGCAGCAGGTGACGGTGATCGACACTTCAGGCGGCGAAGTGGACGAGGAACGGCTGGTGTTGATCAACCCCGAGGTTGTCCATTTGGACGGGCAGCAACTGGGCGAAGAAGGGTGCCTGAGCATTCCGGGATTCCGCGAAGATGTGCGGCGGGCGATGACGGCCAAGGTGCGCGCGTTCGACGTGGATGGGAACGCGTTTGAAGTGACCGGTGAGGAACTGCTGGCGCGTGCGATGCAGCACGAAATCGACCATTTGCATGGGATTTTGTTCCTGAAGCATCTGTCGCCGTTGAAGCGGGACCTGATCCGCCGGAAGATTTCGAAGCTCGTGAAGGCTGGCGAGTGGTAGTCGTTTTCATGGGGACGCCGCTGTTCGCGGTGGCGTCGTTGGAGGCCTTGGTCGCGGCCGGACATACGGTGGCGGCGGTATACACGCAGCCCGACCGGCCGAAGGGCCGAGGGCAGGAGTTGGCGATTTCGCCGGTGAAGGAAGCGGCGCTGCGATTGGGGTTGCCGGTGTATCAGCCGGAGCGGGTGCGGCGGTGCACGGAGGAGCTGGCGGGGTTCGGGGCAAAGGCGATGGTGGTGGTGGGCTACGGGCAGATTATTCCGCAGTCGATTATTGATCTGGCGCCGTTGGGGATTGTGAATGTGCATGGTTCCCTTCTGCCGAAGTATCGCGGGGCGGCGCCGATTCAGTGGGCGATTGCCAATGGCGAAACCGAGACGGGCGTGACGACGATGCGGATCGACGCGGGGTTGGACACGGGCGATATGTTGAAGAAAGCCACGACGGCGATTGGGGCCGAGGAGACGGCGCCGGAGCTTTCGGCGCGGTTGGCGGGGATGGGCGCGGAGTTGTTGGTGGCCACGCTGGCAGCGATGGAAGAGGGGCGGATGACGCCCGAGCCGCAAGACAACGCGGCGGCGACGCTGGCGCCGATTTTGAAGAAGGAAGACGGGGCGATCGATTGGTCGCGGCCGGCTTCGGTGATCCATGCGCGATTGCGTGGATTTACGCCGTGGCCGGGAGCGACGACGACGTTCCGCGGGACGGGGTTGAAGGTTTTGACGGCGCGGGTGTCCGGGGTGACCGGATTAGCGCCGGGCGAAGTGGCCGTTCGGGCGCGGGCGCTGGTGGCCGGGTGCGGCGAAGGAACGGCGTTGGAACTGGTGGAAGTGCAGCCGGAGGGGCGGAAGCGGGTAAGTGGAGAAAGCTTCGCCAACGGCGCGCGATTGTTAGAGAATGAACAGTTAGGAAAATAACGTGAACTTACCGCTTGGGTTTCGCTACTCGGCCTTGTACGCCGGCATTCGCAAGGCGCAAAAAGATGATTTGTCGCTGATTGTTTCCGACGTGCCGGCGGCGGCGGCGGGCGTGTTTACGCAGAATAAGGCCAAGGCCGCGCCGGTGATTTTGTCGCAGGAAAACCTGGCGGCGACGGGCGGGGTGGCGCGCGCCATTCTGACCAACGCGGGCAACGCCAACTGCGCCACGCGGACGGGGATGAAGGTGGCTTTGTCTACCTCGAAGGCGGTGGCGAAGGCGCTGAAGGTGCCGGCGGCGCAGGTGCTGCCGGCGTCGACGGGCGTGATTGGCGTGGAGTTGGATCCATCGAAGATCATCTCGCAGGCCGGGGCGCTGGTGGCGGGGCTTTCGGCGGAGCGTTTTGAGGATGTGGTGAACGCGATCATGACCACCGACCTGGCGCCGAAGCGGGCGACGGCGTCGCTGGCGGTAAAGGGCGGGGTGATCCATCTGGCCGGGATGACCAAGGGCAGCGGGATGATTCAGCCGTTGATGGCGACCACGCTGGGCTACATTGTGACCGACGCGCCGCTGGCGGCGCCGGAGTTACAGAAGATGTTACGCAAGGCGGCCGACCGGAGTTACAACGCGATGAGCGTGGACGGCGATACGTCGACGAATGATTCGGTGTATTTGCTGGCCAATGGCGCGAGCGGGTTGACGATGTCATCGTCGGATAAGGCGCTGTTTGCCGATGCGTTGACGGTGCTGATGGAAGACCTGGCCAAGCAGATCGCCCGCGATGGCGAGGGCGCGAAGAAGCTGGTGACCATCGATGTGGAAGGTACGCGGAACGATAAACAGGCGATGCAGATTGCGCGTGTTATCGGCAATTCGCCGCTGGTGAAGACGGCCATTGCGGGCAGCGACCCGAACTGGGGCCGGATCATGATGGCGGCCGGGAATGCGGGCGTGGATTTTGAATTGAAGAACGTCGATATTCGCATGCAGGGGCTGCTGGTTTGCAAGGGCGGGCTGGCGAAAGATTTTTCGGAAGCAGAGCTGACCAAGTTACTGGATGAGCCGGATTGTCATATTTCCTTTTCTATTAAAGGGGACGGCAAGGGGAAGGCGCGGTTCTATACCTGCGACTTTACCGAGGGCTACATTCAGATCAACGGCAGTTACCGGACGTAGGCGTGGCCAGATGGCGGAATCGTGATGCGACCCGTGCATCGGAGTCCACTTTACGTTCGTGGTTGGAGAAACTACAGGATCCAAACTCGCCGATGGAGGTGGTCACGGACTGTGCCGCCGCGCTTGGGCATTCCGGCGCGAGGCGCTATGTCCGCCCACTGATCCGTATCGCGCGGAGCAACGCCGACTGGCCAGTTCGGATGTGGGCCCTGCACGCGCTGTCGTGGTTGGCCGATTCACGGGCGGTTCCGGCCACCTTGTACATTGCGGGGCGGGTCGACATCGAGCCCGAATGGACGCGGGACTACGCGGTACTGATTTTGCGTTTGGGAATTCGCAAACGATTCGTGCAAGCGGCGGTGGCGCGGTATGTCAATGACCCTGCGCCACGGGTGCGGTACGCGGCGATGTGCGCCATCGACGCGCTGCGCCGACCGCTGCCGCTGCCGTCGCTCCTGCAAGTGGCGCTGGAACAGGCAGCTCGCGAAGATGCCGGATTCATGGAAGACGGCGATATCACCCGGTTTGCCGAAGACCTGTTGTTGTTTGGGCACAAGGACCGATAATTGAAGGGTCCGTTTGAAAGGATGCAATGGAAACCGAATTGGGTTTGTGGTTGATTGAAGTGGCCGAGGGGCTGGACCGTTTGGAGTACTGGCGGGCGGCGATGCACATTGGCGAATTGGGCGCGATGCGGGCCACGCGGAAGCTGAAGCAGGTGGTGCTGGAATCGGCGGAGCCGGACCGTCGGGCGGCGGCGCTCTATGCGCTGTGGCTGATGGGCGACCGGCGGGCGACGGCGTTGTGCCTGCGCGTAGCGGCGGATGCGAACGCCTCGGACCAGGAGCGAATTATTGCTGTGGAGGCGCTGTGGGTGAGTGCGCACCGGCCGCATGTGCAGCGCGAGTTGGCGAAGTATTTGAGCGACCCGTTGCCGGAGGTTCGCTATTCGGCGCTGTGCGCGGTGAGCTGGGTGCGGAGCATTGGCGCCCCGGTGGGACCGGGGTTGCGGGAGGCTTTGGAACGGGCGCAGGGCGATACGGCGCGGGTGTATGAGGACGGCGATATCGCGCGGTTGGCGACGCAGTTGTTGGACCCGGCGAAGCGGGCGGCAATTTCGCGGGAGGGTTCGGGGGAGTATCCCGTTGGACGCGGTTGAGCGGAAGGACATAGCGGTTGATGGAATGGCTTCCTTGGAGGGAGCCATTTCTGTTTTGGGGGATGAGGCGCAGGCGATCGAGGAGTATTGGGAGGCCGCACGGCGGATTGGGGCGCTGGGATGTAAGCGGGCGACGAGGCCGGTGATGCGGATTGTGCGGGAGTCGGCAGAGGCAAACCGCCGGGCGGCGGCGCTGCATGCGCTGTGGTTGTTGGGCGATCCGCGGGCGACGCGGTTGTTGCTGCCGGTGGCGGCGGATGGGACCGTATCGGAGAAGGAGCGGATCATTGCCGTGGAGGCGCTCGGGATGAGTGCTCGGCGGCCGCACGTGCAGAAGGCGTTGGCGCGGTACTTAAGCGATCCGCTGCCGATGGTGCGCTATTCGGCGCTGTGTGCAATTGGGGCAGCGTGGGCCTGCGGAACGCTTCCCGGTCCCGAGTTGCGGGAGGCGCTGCGACGGGCGACGCTCGACACGACGCGCGTCTATGAAGAGGGTGATGTGGCGCGTTTCGCGGCGGAGTTGTTGACGCCACCGAAAATCGGAACGTTTGCCGCCGAGGGATCATCTGTATAGACAAAAGGAAATAACCTTCAATAGCCCGGAAAATGGGCGTGATAGCCTGAAGGTGTGGAAAGCCCCGCCATCCGCACAGAAGGCCTAACGAAATCGTACCGATCTGGCGATGAGATACTGACGGTCTTCGACGAATTGAACCTCACTGTCGCACAAGGCGAGCGCGTGGCCCTGATCGGTGAATCCGGAACGGGGAAGTCCAGTCTTTTGCATTGTTTAGGCGGTCTGGACAGGCCGAGCAAGGGTAAGATATACTTCGGGCAGAACGACCTTCAGGCGCTTTCAGAGACTGGGCTGGCGGATTTTCGCAATCGTGAGATAGGTTTCGTGTGGCAAACCCATTATTTGCTGCCGGAATTTACCGCGCAGGAAAACGTGATGATGCCCCTGCTCATTCGCG
>CAMATG010000365.1 GCA_945860645.1 Candidatus Sulfopaludibacter sp. SbA3
CGCCGTCTTTCACCCGGTGATACGGCGAATACGCGAACAGCGTCTGAAACTGCTTCGCATCCTCTGCCGACCCATACTCCGGCGTCCAGTACCGCGCCACTTTGAACAAATGGAACCGCACCATATCCAGTAGCGGCACCGCGCACACAACAGCCCCATACAGCTCCGGCCGCTGCGTCATCGCCGCCCCCACCAGCAACCCGCCATTCGATCCCCCATAAATCGCCAACCGCTCCGGACGCGTGTATTTGTTAGCGATCAACCACTCCGCCGCCCCAATGTAGTCGTCAAAAACGTTCTGCTTCTTGTCCAACATCCCCGCCCGGTGCCACTCCTCCCCGAACTCCGCCCCGCCCCGCAAATTCACAGTCACCACCGCCCCGCCATGCTCAATCCACCACGCATATGTCGCGCTGAACGACGGCGTCGAACTCAACGCAAACCCGCCATACCCATACAGCAACGTCGGCATCGATCCATCCAGCTTCCGGTCCGCCCGGTGCGCCACAAACATCGGCACCTTCGTCCCATCCTTCGACGTGAACCACTTCTGCGTTACCGTCACCGCCTGCTTCTCCACCGGCACCTTCTGCCGGTAAAACTCCTTGCTCGTTCCCGTCTTCACCGAATGCAAAAACGTGGTCGGCGGATCCATAAACGAACGGAACGTCGTGAACGCCACATCGTCGTCCCACGTCCCGCTCAGATTGGTCCCCGTGCCAATCCCGGGAAACTTCACCTCCCGCACCAGCTTCCCCGCCGGCGTATAAACACGCGTTTTTGCAATCACATTCTCCAACGAATTCAGCGCAATATGCCCGCCCACCAGCGACATCGATTCCACATTCCACTGCGTCTGCGGCACAATCTCTTTCCAGTTCTCCCGCTCCGGCCGCGCCAGGTCCACCGCCAGCACCCGGTGCCGCGGCGCCTTCCAATTGGTCAGCAAAAACAGCGTACTCCCGCCAATCCCCCCATCAAACGTCGCCTTAATATCGGTGTTAATCGGAATCAACTTCCGGTCCGCCAGCCGCAGCACATGCACCACGTCCATCTCGCTCGCCGCGCCCAACGACGTCTGAATCAGCAAATACTTGCCGTCCGGCGATAGCTCCGACCGCAACAAATGGCTCTGCCCCAAATCCCCGCCAAAAATCAGCTGCGGAGCCTGTCCAAACGTCTGCTCATACAACCGCGGCCCGTCCTTCGTCGCAATCGCAAAAATCGCCCCCTTCGCCCCCGGCAACAAATTCACCGAAAAGAATCGCGCCCGCGGCAGCACATCCCCGAACTCCTTCTTCCCGGCAACCTCCAGGAAGTGGACCTCCAGCTCATCCTCCCCGCCCTTCCGAATCCCATACGCCAGCCGCTTCCCATCGGGGCTGTAGTCCATCACCGTAATCGATTTCGACCCGCCCCACGCGTTCGGATCAATCAACACTTCGTCCTTCCCCGTCGCCCCGCGCCGCACCAGCAGCACCGATTGGTCCTGCTCCGGCGATCGCTTCACGAAGAAGAAATTCTCCCCCACATGGCTCACTTCCTGCGATTCCACCCGCATCAGCTCCGTCAGCCGCTTCACAATCGCCGCCCGCTGCGGCACCGCGTCCACAAAGGCGCGCGTGTACCCAATCTGCCCCTGCAGCCACGCCCGCGTCTCCGGGCTCTTCTGGTCCTCCAGCCACCGGTACGGGTCCGGCACCGATACGCCGTGCAGCACATCCACGGTCGTGTCTTTACGAGTCTCAGGGGGCGGCGCAGCAAATAGTGTCATAGCGGCAAGAAAGGGAATGAGGGTTCTCATAGGTCCTGATAGCGGGTTAGCTGAATGTGGTTTTCATCAAGCGCGGCCCGCGTCAACGGGTCGCACAATGCGGCAAGCTCCGCCGCCCGGCTCTGCTTCAGCCGCGTCGGCGCGTTCATCAATTCCGGCGTGCAATGCCCCGGATGCGTCATCAGTTCCGTAACGCCCTCCGGCAGCCCTGCAAATAGAGCCTGCAAATCTCTCGTCCCATACCGGCCCGTCAACGCAAAACCGGCAAAATGATTCGTCACCCGGAACGGCGAAAGGTCCATCGCCCGCGCCCGGTCCCGCACCAGAAAATTCGTCAACCGCGTCGCCAACGGCGCCCGGAACGGCAAGTCCAAATCCAGCGGCCGCCGCAAAAACCGGATCCCAAACTCCTCCGCCACAATCCGCACCGCCCGGCACACCGGTGCCAGTAAATGCGTATGTTTATGCGTGTCCGCATGCAACGGCTTCAGCCCCGCTGCCCGCACCTTCGCCGCCTGCGCCGCCAGCTCCCCATATAAATCCAACTTCCCCCCATACACCGCCCGCACCAGCGCCGGCACGTCCTTCGGCAGCGCAGCCCCACTCACCAACGAACGGCCCCCCACCAACACAAAATGCACGCCGATATCCAGCGTCGGGTGTTCCCCCGCCAGCCGCACCGCATCGTCAAAGGCGTCCCCATTCGCCATCAACGTCGTCGCCGTCAAAATGCCCTTCGTGTGGGCTTCCACAATCCCCGCGTTCACATCGCGCGTGAATCCAAAATCATCCGCGTTGACGATCAGGCGTTTCAAAACAGTTTGAGCTGAATAGTTAGGAACTTCTTCGGATTCGCCCGGAAGTCCTTCATGACCCCGTTCATCTCCTTCATCGTTCCATTCATCGAATCGTACAGCGCCGGGTTCACCATCAGCTGCCCCATCGTCCCCTGGCCGCTGTTCACCTTATCGATGGTCTTGTCCAGGTTCAGAATCAGCTTGTTCATGTTCGCGTGCAGCTCGTCGCTCTTAATCAGCTTGCCCGCCGTCCCGTTGCCCTTGTTGATCTCGTCAATCGTCTTGCGCAGCTCGGCAACAGTCCCCTTCACCTCATCGTAAAGTGCCGGATCCTTCAGCAGCTTGCTCGCCGATCCCTTGCCCGAATTGAGATCGGTCTGCAGCGTTGCAATCGTCGCGTCCACCCGCTTGATCGTGCCGCGGATGTCCTCGTACATCGCCTCGTCGTAGAGCAGCTTGCCCACCGTGCCCTTGCCATCCCCAATCGACGCCGTGATCTTCTGCACCTCGGCCACCGTCCCCACCAGCCGCTGATACAGCTCGTCATCCACCAGCAACTTCCCAATCGAACCCTTCCCCGTCTCCACCGTTTCCACGATGTGATTGATCCGCTCAATAATCTGCTGCAGCGATTGCAACGACGGATACGCCGCATTCACCAGATCCTGGAACTCCCGCGTGTCCAGGCTCTTCAACTCACCGCCCGCCGCCACCGGCGTCCCCGCTTTGCCCATCTTGATGTTGATGTACTTGGTGCCCAGCAGGTTCTCCGCGCCAATCGCCGCCTGCGAATCGGAAGGTATCCGCGCCAGCTTGTCCTGGTCAATCACCAGGTCCAGCTTAATCCGCCGGTTCGGCTGGTTCTCGCCCGACAGGCCCACCGCGCCAATCTTCCCGATCAGAATCCCGCTCAGCCGCACCGCCGAGCCCTCGGTGATCGCCGCCGAATCGTCCAGGTACGTGTAGACCGTCACCTCTTTGGAAAAGAGGCTCTTGTTGCCGGTCAACAAAAAGACCAGCACGGCAAGAATGAAGAGGGCGACGGCGGCAAGAATGCCGACACGCAATTGGGCCCAGGAGACTTTAGCGGCAGATGACATGGGGATCAGTGAGCGGAACGTTGCATGGAAAATTTCGAAATATACGGATCGCTGGACGCGTCCAGCTCAGCTTCGCTGCCTTCAAATACGACCCGGCCGTCGCGCATCACCACGAACCGCGTGCTCTTTCGAAGAGGCGAATCATCGGGAATACGCTCCAACCGCTTACTCTCCGGATTGTAGCGGAAATTGGCCATGATATGCCCGTCCTGGAAACGGTGAGAGATAATCGCCGACGTCGCATTCCGCATTTCACGCTCCTGAATAATCAGCGCCATGATGTTGTTCGCCGTAATCGGATCCAGCCCCGCCGTCGGCGAATCGTACAGCAATAACGCCGGATCGCTGATCCCCGCCCGCGCAATCCCCACCCGCCGCCGCATCCCGCCCGATAGCTCGCTCGGAAACTTCCCCAGCGTGTGCCCCAACTCCACGAACTCCAGCGCCTCTTTCACCGCCGGATGCGCCTGCTCCGGCGTCTGATTGGTCCGGTTCACCAGCGGGTACGCCACGTTCTCCTCAATCGTTAAGGAGTCGAACAACCCGCCCTCCTGGAACAACACCCCGATGTGGCTGCGCACTTCAAACCACTGCGCCTCTTTGAAATCCGTCACATCCTGCCCAAACAAATAAATCCGCCCGCTCGTCGGTTTCAACAGCCCCAGCGCAATCTTAAACATCACCGTCTTCCCCGCGCCAGCCGCGCCCAGGATGATCTTCGTCTCCCCCGCCCACATCGCCAGATTCACGCCATCCAGCACCTTCGACCCGTCATCGAACGCCAGCGAAATATTCTCCAGCCGAAGAATGCACTTCCGCTCTGTGGCCGCTGCAGACATTAGATGTTCACGAAAATCCGCGTGATCAAAAACGTGCAAACGAATATCCACACGCTCGCCACAACCACCGCCTGCGTCGTCGCCCGGCCCACGCCCTGCGTTCCGCCCGTCGTCCGGATCCCGTACAGGCACCCCACCAGCGAAATAATCACCGCAAAAACCAGCGGCTTCAAAAGCCCCTGCGCAATGTCGTTATACTCCAGCGAACGCCACGCGTTGTTCCAATACTGGCTCGACGTCGTCAGCGCCAACAACGGCACCGCCACCAGATACCCGCCAATAATTCCAATAAAATCGGCAACAATCGTCAACAGCGGCAGTGTGAAGCAGGTGGCAATCAACCGCGGCGTTACCAGCTTCTTAATCGGATCGGTGCCCAACGCGCGCATCGCGTCAATCTGCTCGGTCACCTTCATCGATCCCAATTCGCTCGCAATCCCCGACGCATTCCGCCCCGCCACCAGCAGCGCCGTTAACACCGGCCCCATCTCGCGCACCAGCGTAATCGCCGTGATCTGCCCCACCTGCCCCGTCGCCCCATACTGCGAAAGTGCGCGCGACATCTGCAACGCCATCACCGCGCCGCTGAAAAATCCAATCAAAATGGTGATCGGCAAACTGCCCACGCCAATCGTGTCCATTTGCAGGATCACGTCGCTACCGTAGAATGGTCGACGTACGATGTTCGTTGTTGCCCGGCCGGCCAGGAGGATAAATTCCTGGAACGTCACGATGGGCGACTTCAAGAT
The DNA here is from genome assembly GCA_945860645.1 of Candidatus Sulfopaludibacter sp. SbA3. Taxonomy (GTDB): domain Bacteria; phylum Acidobacteriota; class Terriglobia; order Bryobacterales; family Bryobacteraceae. The sequence goes on from CAMATG010000365.1 coordinate 5,260, forward strand.
GTCGAGCAACCTGAACTCTCCTCCAAAAATTCGATGCTAACACGCGCATGAAGGGTCTTACCGATATTCCTGGTATCCAAGTCGGCCACGCTTCCGACCTCGTCGCCCTCACCGGAGCCACTGTCATCTTATGCGAAGCCGGCGCCGTGGCCGGTGTCGACATCGGCGGCGCCGCCACCGGCTCCCAGGAATTGGACGTCCTCAGCCCCCTCCACGTCACCCCGCACATCCACGCCGTCACCCTCGCCGGCGGCTCGGCTTTTGGCCTGGAAGCCGCCAGCGGCGTCCGAAAATACCTGGAGAAAAAAGGCGTCGGCTTCGTCTTCGGCCCGGCCCGCATCCCCATCGTCCCTGCCATGATCCTCTTCGATCTCGGCATCGGAAGCGCCGCCGTCCGCCCCACCCGCGAATTGGGTGAGGTCGCCGCCGCCGCCGCCACCAACGCCGCCGTCGTCTAAGGAAGCATCGGCGCCGGTACCGGCGCCACGGTCGGCAAATTCGCCGGCATGACTCGCGCCATGAAGGGCGGCGTCGGTTCGTTCACCGTCCCCCTCGGCAACAAAGGCGTCCTGGTCTCCGCCCTCGCCATCGTCAACGCCTACGGCGACGTCCGCGACCCCGCCAACGGGAAACTCGTCGCCGGCTGCCGCAAGTCCCCCCAAAGCCGCGACCTCCTCGACACTGAAAAAGCCATCCTCACCCAGCGCGTCACCCCCACCGCCGGCAACACCACCCTCTGCGTAGTCGCCACCAACGCAAAACTAAACAAAGTCGGCGCCACCCGCCTGGCGAAAATGGCCCAAGCCGGCGTCCTCAGAACCCTCTCCCCCGGCCACACCATGGTCGACGGAGACATTGTCATCGCCCTCTCCCTCGGAGACCTCGAAGCCGACATGAACTCCCTCGGCGTCGCCGCCGCCGAAGCCGTCGCCCAGTCCATCCTCCGCGGCGTCAAAACCGCCAAATCCATGGGCGGCGTCCCCGGCTTGGGCGCCTAACTCCGACGCCCGCCCGCCGGGATTGTATCGTAGTCTATGCGCGCAATCTCCCTCTGGGCCGTCCTCTGTCTCTCTCTCGCGGCCCAATCGCCCCGTCCCCTCACCATCGCCGACTACGACTCCTGGAAAGCCATCACCGGCCAAACCCTCTCCGAAGACGGCAAGTGGCTCGCCTACGCCCTCATGCCCCAAACCGGTGATGGCGAAGTCGTCGCGCGCGATCTCGCCACAGCCCATGAAATCCATATCCCCATCGGC
>CAMATG010000366.1 GCA_945860645.1 Candidatus Sulfopaludibacter sp. SbA3
AGTACTTGTCGGCCACGTAGGGATAAGCGTGGTAGGAAATGGCAGTGAGCGCATATTCGCCGTTCATTGCCCGCTTGTTCAGAGACTGGATATCTTCGAGCTGGTGGCGGAAGAGAAGCATCTTGGAGCGGATTTTCCGAGTCGCCAGAGCATAAAACATATAGGCGTCGTCGGAATCGGGACTATGGGCGCAAATCAGTTCCTGAAGATCCATACTGGGTGGTAAACCCACTATAGCAAAGCACCAGTCAGAACCGGGTTTTTCGGGCTAATTCTCGGCCAGAACGACGAGGGCGGGGTGGATATGGGCGAGGGCGCAGGCAAGGCGATCGATACAGGGATCGAGCTCGTCGAGATCGCCGGCGCGGCCCTTCTTTTCGAGGGCGAAGGCGGCCTGATAGACGCCATCGGCACCGAAATTGGAGACCGATCCCTTCATGCTGTGGGCGGCGCGTTGGAGCGCATCGGCATCGCGCGCCTGGGCGGCGGTGCGGATTTCGTCCATCAGCATGGGGTATTCATCGAGGAAGAGGCTAGCCACCTCGCGTAGCAGTTCCTCATCTCCGCCCAAACGTTCCAGAGCGACAGCGCAATCCAGTTTTGCCAGCTCACTGGAAAACTTCATACGAACTCCTCTCGACTTGGTTCCCCGAATTTCGCTGTGGAGCGTACTTCGGTGAACGGCCTCATTGTAGCAAAATCACCAACTAGTAGCTTCAGTACCATCAGTAACTACAAAGGGCATATCGGCAGGGGGAGGGGATGTGTTAGGTGTTCTCTTCGGTCTGTTCGATCAAGCGTTCGACGGCCATGGCGTAGATGACCATCTTGCCGTGGCGGTCCGTTTGGAAGGCCATGCGGGTGGAGCTTTGGGAGAGAACGGCGCGGGTGAGACGAGGGTCGGAGGCGCGGTGTTCGCAGATAGTGAGTTCGCGTTTGACGGAGCGGAGGAGGACGAGGATGTAGGGGGAGGCGGCGCTGGCGCTGGCGCCGAGGAAGACGGTGGCGTCGCCGTTGCGCTGGAAGTGGCCGTATTGGGAAGTTTTGGCGACGAGGGAGTCCTTATTGCCTTCGGGAATGATCTCACGGATTTCGGCGAGGCGGCCGGGGCCGGCGGGTTTGAGGAGGTATAGGAGTGAGGCGCCGTCGGCGGTCCAGTAGGCGGAGAGGACTTCGCCGGGGGCGGTGGCGAGGGTGACAGGTTTGCGGGTGTCGAGCGAGATGTAGCGGAGAGCGGCGCTGGCCATGTAGGACAGGCCGGCGCGGCGGGGGCGAAGGGAGAGCGTGCCGATGTCGCCGTCGCGTTCTTCGAGCGTGGCGGCGGCGCGGCCGGTGGAGGCGATGCGGGTTTTGGTTCCGTTGGAGGAAGAGACGATGACGGTGAGGCCGTCGTCACTGGCGGTGAGGCGGGGGAACTGGGCCCAGTCTTCGGGGAGTTCGGTGATGAGGCGGTCGCGGGCGGTGGCGGTTTGGAGGACTTTGCGGCCGTCGATGTAGATGATGGAGCGGTCGGCGGAGGTCCAGGTGAAGGAGTTGGTATTCAGCTGGGCGGCGTCGGTGAGCTGGCGGATTTTGTTGAGTTTGAAATCGTGGCGGTAGAGCTGGGGGGTGCCGGAGAGATCGCTGGCGAAGAGGAGGGCGTCGCCTTTGCGGGTGAGGGCGCGGTTGGAGGCTAGCGGCATCCAGGCGTTGTGATCGAGGGAGGTGACGCGGAGGATTTCGAACTCGGTAGCGGCGTCGAGGAACTTTTTGGCTTCGCCGGGGAGATCCTGGCCCTTGGCGGCGAAGAGCGCCGGGGAGAGGCCGGCGGCCAGAATCGCACGCCGCGAGACGCGGCGGACGGGGGGCGGGGCCTCATGCATATCCACACTCTAGCATGGCCCCGCGGGTCCCTTCAGCGTCCGTTTTGTTACTTACTTGTGGCTGGTCTGGTAGTGGTTACCGAGCAGATCGAAGCCGAAATCGCCGTTGTAATCGCGCCAGACGGCGTGGACGTGATTGTTGTTGTTCTGGGTGTTGTCGTATTCAACCAGGAAGGCGGGGGCCTGGACACGGTAGTAGTGACCCTCACCCTTTTCGATGCCACCGGTCCAGGCGAAGTTCATGTTGGTACCGGCTTTTTTGATCTGGTCGCGGCGGGCGGCGGCGCCCTGTTCGGGAACGTTGTTGGCGTATTCGTCGAGCAGGTTCTGGAGCAGCACGCGCTGGGCGGCGGTCATCTTGGCGGCCGAGAGACCGGAGGGCTGGCCGTTGAGGGCGGCTTTGCGATCGGCCATGGTGATGATGTCTTTGAGGGCGACGGGGGCGACGATGGCGACCTTGCGCTGTTCGGCGGTGAGGGACTGGACGAGGGCGCGGCCGAAGTCCTCTTCGTGGCCGAGGACGCGGAGGCCGGCGCGGGGGCCGGACTTCACTTCGGCGGGATTGGTGCCGTAGAACATGGGGCTGGAGGCGACCTTGTTGTTCACGATCGTGAAGTTCATGGCGCAGTGGTGGCCTTCAAAGCGGAAGCCCCATGTGCCGGTTTCCGACGGGGTGCCGAAGATGGAGAAGAAGTAGTTTTCGGGGTCGCGGCGGCCGGGCGGGGTGTTGTTTTCCTGGATCTTGAGAATCTCTTCGAGGCTCATGATGGAGGTGGCTTTGACGAAGCCCTGCTGGCTGAGGCTGGCGCTGAGGAGGGCGAGCGCGAGCGGGCGCTGTTCGGGCGTCATGAGCTTGTAGCTGAGGCCCTTGCGCTCCTTGGGAATGAAGTGCCAGTTGAGGCGTTCTTCATCGTTGAAGGAGAAGACGGCCTTGGCTTTCTGCTCGGTATTGAGCGAGGCGAGCAGGGCGTTCGCGGCGTTGGACATCACCAACGGGGTGTGCGAACGGTGGGCGGCGGCCAGGAGGAGGAGGGCGCCGGCGGCGGCGGCGAACATGCGGATGCGTACGGGTGACATGACGTGATTCCTATTCAGCCACGGTCCCCGGAAGAATTCCAATACGGGCGGGACGAGTGGTCCCAAGCATTGTATTAGAAAGGCAGGTCTTTGCGCACGGGCGCGTCGCCCAAAATGATGGAGCGTGCCAGATATCTGTAGGGATTGACCGGGGCGCCGCCCTGACGGACTTCATAGTGCAGGTGCGGAGCGGTGGCGCGGCCCGTTGCACCGGACTTGCCAATCACCTGGGAGCGACGGACGTCCTGGCCGGGAATCACGTCGAACGAGCTCATGTGGGCGTAGTAGGTTTCCACGCCAGCACCGTGATCGATGACGATCAGCTTGCCGTAGGCGCCGGACCATTCGGCGGACTTGACGATACCATCGGCGGTGGCGCGGATGGGGGTTCCGGTGGTGGCGGAGATGTCAACACCAGCATGGAACGAGCTACCGCCGGTGAACGGATCGGACCGGGAACCGAAACTGGAGAGCAGGCGGCCGGAGACGGGCCAGAGATTGGGAACGATGTTGGTCTGCCAAGTACGGTTGATGCGGCGGGTGCCGGGCGTGTAGAGGCGGGCAGTGCGAAGAAGATCGAAGCGTTCGAGCGACTGCTGGTAGGTGGGGACGAGGCGGCTTTCGCCGGAGATGCTGGCCGGGCCTTCCAGGCGTTCCTTAATGCCATAGGCGGAGGAGACTTCGGAGGCCAACATTTGGAGGGTGGCCAACTGTTCCTTGGTCTGCTCGTTGGTGCGGGCCAAGGCTTGATATTTCTGCTGCAGCGTGGAAACTTCGTCGCGCAAGTGGTTGTAGCCGGCTACTTTCCAGGCCATTCTCGCGTAGCTGGTGAGGAAGCCCACCACCGTGAAAACACCGACCATCGCCAAGGCCAACACCGTGTAGAGGATGGTGTGGGACACGTGCATCCGGCGAAGACGACCATGAACGGAATGCGCTAATACGAGTACAAAGTAAGGCTGATTCATCGGCTCTCTCTAGCTTGGCTAGTTTTGAAATTCATTGACTATCAAGCAGGGGGATGGAAACGACCGGCAGCTTCGTTGAACCGCGTTGTCTGAATCCGATCAGACTGGGGGAGGTCGGTTCGGTGTTGCATTCCGCCACATCAGTGAGACGGAAACGACACAGTACCAGTTTCGGCACAGGTCTGTCAAGACAAATCGCCCATAAGGCGAACAAACGGCGAATCTTAGCCGTCATAAGGAGACGGGCCATCCGCGCCCTTTGGGCTCGCCCGGGCCGGCAAAGGCCGGGGGGAGGAAGTCATATGTTTGGTGCATCCAGTCGCTTAACCGTTTCAACAAATCTTTTTTGGCGGCGGCGTGGGTGGGATCGTCTGCGATGTTGTGGAATTCGTCGGGGTCCGATTTGAGATCGTACATTTCGACGACGGGGCGGGCCGGTTGGAGGAGGCGGAGGTGGTGGGATTCGAGGGCACCGCGCCGGCCCATTTCCTGGTAGGACTTCCAGGAGGGACTGCCGTCGAGATCCCAGGCAGGGCGGTAGGGGAAGTGGGGGGCGGCGTTGAAGATTAGTTTGTAACGATCGGTGCGGATGGAGCGGATGGGGTCGAAGTTGTCGTGCCAGTTGCGTTCGGAGAAGACGGCTTCGCGGGGGGTGTAGTTGGTTCCTTTGAGGAGGTTGGTGAAGGGGCGGCCCTGCATTTTGGTTGTGACGGTGCTGCCGGCGATTTCGACCCAGGTGGCGGGGAGATCGACGTGGGAGATGAGTTCGTTTTGGACGGAGCCGGGTTTGGATACGCCGGGCCATTTGACGAGGAGGGGGACGTTGAGGCCGGGATCGTAACAGGTCCCCTTGGCGCCGGGAAAGGGCATGCCGTTGTCGCCGGAGAAAAAGACGACGGTGTTGCCGGTGAGGCCGCGGGCTTCGAGGAGAGCCAGAAGTTGGCCGCATTCGGCGTCCATGCGGGCGATGAAGTCGTGGTAGTTGACGAGGTCGTCGCGGATTTCCTTTGAATCGGGGAGGAAGCGGGGGAGACGGACTTTGGCGGGATCGTGGGGGGGGGGGATGGCGGTCTTGACGGAGGGGCGGTGGGGGTCGGTGAAGCCGATGTGGAGGAAGAAGGGCTTGCCGGCGGGGAGTTTATCGAAGAATGTCTCGAATTTGGCGTTTTTATTGGCGGTATAGAAGTCGAAGCGGCGGTTGAAGTCTTCGCCTTGATGGACTTTCCGGAAGCCGCCGGTGAAGTAGCCGCGGGCTTTGATCTGTTCGAGGAAGCTGGGCTCCCAGGGGGGCATGGGGGTGTGGAGGCGGGAGGTGGAGGTGGTGTGGGGGGCGCAGCCGGTGAAGATGGCCGAGCGGTTGGGGCTGCATTGCGGGGAGGCGACAAAGCAGTTGGCGAAACGGACGCCTTCGTGGGCGAGGCCATCGAGGTTGGGGGTGCGGATGTGCGAGTTTCCGTAGCAGCCGAGGTCGGCGGCGGTGTGATCGTCGGAGAGCAGGAAGACGATATTGGGCGGGGCGGCGGAGGCGGGTTGGGCGGCCAGGGCGAGCGGGCTGCCGAAGAGAGAGCGACGGGAAAACTCCATGGCGTATTAGTGTATATCCTGAAGGCGATGGAACTCACACTCAAAGGCAAGACCGCTGTCGTCACCGGCGGGACACATGGGATTGGCCGGGCGATGGCGCGGCGGCTGGCGGCGTGCGGGGCGCACGTTTTTATTTTCGACATTGACGCCGATGACGAGATCGATTTCCCGTGCCGGTACGTGCGGTGCGATGTGACGAACCGGGCGAGCATTGAGGCTGCATTCGATGTTTCCGGCGTGCCGGATGCGCTGTTCATCAATGCCGGGACGGGCATTGTGAAGCCGTTGGAGGAGACAACGCGGGAGGTTTGGGATAAGACGATTTCGCTGAACCTGACGGCGGCGTTTGAGACATTGCAGGCGGCGGCGGCGCGGATGAAGGCGGCGAAGAAGCCGGGGGCGATTGTGCTGACGGCGTCGACGAACTCCTACGACGGAGAGGAGAACCTGATCGCCTATAACGCGACGAAGGCGGGCGTGCTGGGGATTCTGCATACGGCGGCCAATGAATTGGGACCGTATGGCATCCGGGTGAACAGTGTGAATCCGGGGCTGATCCGCACGCGGCTGACGCAGGCCGCCTTCGATTCGCCGCCGGTGATCAAGGACTATTTCCGGGCCATCCCAATGGGGCGCGGCGGCGAGCCGGACGAGGTGGCGAAGGCCGCGATCTTCCTGGCGAGCGACTGGGCCAGCTATATTACTGGCGCCACGCTGCTGGTGGACGGCGGGCAGCTGTGTTGTAAGTTCGGGCCGTGGAAGGACACCGAAGCTGAATTTGTGGAGGGCCACTGGCGGCGCCTGGACTAGAAGTCCAGCCCGTCCAACCAGTAGCCGAGAGACAGAGATAGAGGGATGATCACGACCAGAACTGTATCCATGGGAGTGGGACCTTTGGGCGGGACCGCGCGCGGGAGGCAGGCGGCGGAGTGAGATTGGCCGGTGAGGATTCCGGCGCTGGTTATCTATCGGCTACGGAAACAAAAAGCGAAAGGTCAGATTATTCCGATATCGGCAC